>JAUIHJ010000853.1 GCA_030432015.1 bacterium | reverse complement strand
GGTCTCCACGTCCATGCAAGGTGGATGCACCTGCGAAAACTGTAGTTTGTTGCGCGTCGGCACAGGTAATGTCGAACTGTGTGCGTTGTTTGCACCCAAGCCGCAAGGGATGACCACGGCGAACGACTGGACCAAGGAGATGATGACCAAGGGCTTTCCCGAACTCAAGCAGCTCTATTCCATGTTGGGTGCGGCAGACGAAGTGATGTGCGAGCCGCTTAACCATTTTCCGCACAACTACAACTATGTGACGCGCCACTTGATGTATGGGCTCTTCAACCAGCATCTGAAACTTGGCCAGGGCCAGATGATTAGCGAGCGTGATTGGAAGCTGCTGACGCCCGCTGAACTGACCGTCTGGGATGACGAGCATCCCCGTCCCGCGGGTGGACCGGCCTACGAACGCGAATTGACAAGATGGATGGCGGAACAATCGGATCGGCAAATTGCCGCACTCACGCCTCGGGATGCGGCGTCACTGGAGACGTATCGCGCAGTTGTTGGAGGGGCGGTTGAGACGATGATTGGCCGCGGCCTGCCGATGGCCGGCACCATCGAGCGAGAGAAGGTTGCCAAAGAGGAATGGGGGGGCTTTCTTTACTTCAAGGACATCTTGCGGAACCAAAACCAGGGCGAGGTGCTGCCGATCATTTCCTTCTATCCCAAGGACACGCCGTGGAACAATCATGTCGTGATCTGGTTGGATGGCCGCGGTAAGCGCGGGGTGTTCGATCCCGACGACCAACCGAATCCGGCCGTTCGTCAGTTGCTCGGCGGCGGCGCGGCGGTTGTGAGCGCGGACCTGTTTTACCAGGGCGAATTCTTGGCTAACGGCCAAACCCTGGAGGTCACACCTACGGTCAAAAACCCGCGCGAGTTCGCTGGCTACACGTTTGGGTACAACGACACGGTTTTTGCGCGTCGCGTGCATGATGTTTTGTCATTGGTTGCTTGGATTCGCAACGAGGATCGCGCGCCCGAGCATGTCCATCTGGTCGGCGTCAACGGCGCGGGCCCCATCGTGGCGGCGGCGCGAGCGATCGCAGGTGCGGCCGTCGAGCGTGCCGCGGTCGACACCGAAGGCTTCCGGTTTCGCGATTTGCGATCGTACCGTGATCCGCACTTCATTCCCGGGGCGGTGAAGTACGGCGATCTGCCGGCGATGCTGGCCCTATCGGCGCCGCATCCATTGCTGATCACTGGCGAAGAGGGCACGACGCCGGAAGTGGTGGGCGCCGCTTACCAGGCAGCCGGCAGGCTGGGCCGCGTCAAGTCGGTGGAAGGCAGCTCCAGCGAGAACGCGATGACGGCGGCAAGCTGGCTGCTGGAATAGGCCCTCTATTGTTGTAAGGCAAAGAGAATGATATTGATCGACAGCCGAGCGGCGTCGTCGTTCGCGTACCCTTTGCATTCCAACGAGGAGCCATTTTCCATCGCGCAACTGATGTCGTAGGGAGAGAAGATCACGGAAATCCGATCGTCGATTTGCAGGCCTTCAAGGTGCGGCGAGACTTTCGTCAAGTGCGCCTTGAGTGGGTCGTCGTCGCCCCGCACCTGCGGATCGCGGAGGGTGACCTGGCTTAGTTCGTAACCGCCAAAGTCGCGCGTGAACAGCGGGTGCCCGGGCGGTATCCGAGTCAGCTCGGCGGACGGGAAGATGGCTGCCATTTCACGACGAAAGGCCGCCGTGAATTCGGGGCTTGCGCAGATTGCGTCCGCCATGATCACGCCGCCCCGCTCCACGAACATTGCCAGGGCGCCACGTTCGACCGTATTCAGACGGAAGTCGCGCCGCCCATGCATGAACAGAATTGGGTAATCGAAAACCGTGGGGTCGGTCGCCAGCAGCGTACGATTCTCGACCCCCACACGCATCCGTGCTTTGTCGCGAAAAACGTTCAGTAGGTTTGGCAACGCGTTGGGTGCCTCGTTGCCGCCGCCGGTGTAGAGCAACTTGGGAATATAAAGAACGCCCCGCTCTGGCTGTTTGGTCGCGCTCCGGTTGAGTGAGAATTGGGGCCGGTCGAGCTTATTCTTGAGTTCGCGATTGGTGGCATAAGTGATCACATTCTCGCCGATTCGCAGGCACGCTTCGATCTCCGCCTGGACGTTGGCCGGATACGTCGAATCGTGCCCCTCTTCGTGCAATTCCCAGAAGCAGGAGAGGTCCTGGGGGCAGTAAATGACGCTGGTGCGACAGCACGCGTCGATGCCATACAGGGGTCGCAGGTAGTCTGGGTCGACCCGTTCTTCGGCATACCAGACAGGGTGCTCCGGCGGCAGCAGTTGAAGCTTCGCGTCTTTGAAGAGTTCCTGCATCAGGGCCCGAAAGGAGCGATCGAACTCCGTGCCACCGCAACACGCTTCGGCAAAAATGAAACCGCCCTGGTTGATGTACTCGCGGAGGTTGTTCTTTTGCTCGGCGGTGAAATTCAAGGCATCACGACCTGACATGAACAGGACGGGCGTTTCCAGCAAGTCTTCCACCGTGGCCGCACGGGCCTCAATTGTCTGCCACGTCATGTCGCGTCGCCAACGCTTTTCCATGCGTCGCGTGAGGTGTTGTACGGCACTGCGGTGAGGATTCCAGTCATCGCCGCG
>JAUIHJ010000852.1 GCA_030432015.1 bacterium | reverse complement strand
CAGTTGCGTCGCGAGGCTCGTGTCCAGGCAGCGTCGGGGCTGTCCATCCGGCTTGGAGGCGTCCCAGCGAAGTTCGCCCTGAAAACCGACCGTGGCGACGATCAGTTCCATCAACTTCCGGATCGTGATTTCCTGGCCTGATCCCAGATTAATGGGCGTCGGCGTATCAATCATCTCGGCGGCTCGGACCAAACCTTCGGCGGCGTCATCGACATACAGAAACTCACGTGAAGCGGAGCCGGTTCCCCAGCAGGTGACGGTCGGAGCACCCGTGGCCACGGCTGTGGCGCATTTTCGAATCAACGCCGGGATCACATGGGACGTCTGCAAGTCGAAGTTGTCGTGGGGCCCGTACAGGTTGACCGGCAACACGACCGCGCTATCAAGGCCATATTCGCGTTTGTAGGCGTCGAGCATGACGAAGAGTGACTTCTTGGCGATTCCGTACGGCGCGTTCGTCTCCTCCGGGTAGCCGTCCCACAGTGACTCTTCGCGAAACGGAACCGGGGTGTGTTTGGGGTAGGCACAGACCGTGCCTGCCTGAACAAACTTCCTGATCCCGCGGACGCGGGCCTGTTCGATCAAGTGCAAACCCATCGACAGGTTGGCGAAGAAGAACCGACCCGGATGTTCACGATTGGCTCCAATACCGCCAACCTCGGCCGCGAGATGAATCACGACGTCCGGATCAAAGTCGTCGTACATTCTGATCGTATCCTCTTCCCTCGTCAGATCGTAATCCACACGCCGGGGTACGTGCAGCCTTTGGCAGCCGCGTGCGCGGAGTCGATGGCAGACGACCCGCCCCAGAAACCCGGCCCCGCCCGTCACGACAACGTTAGTGGTTGGCCAATCAATCATTTGCAGTTCCCTCTGCGGTCAAGCAGCTTTCCGGATCAGTTCGGTGGTGGAGTGTCCCGCGACAAACTCGATCAGTTCGACCGTCCCCCCCCAGCTCTCCACCAGGTCCCAGCCCACCACGGCGTGTTTGTCCTGGTAGTCTTTGCCTTTGGTAATAACATCGGGCCGAATGGCTCGAATTAACTCCAGCGGCGTGTCTTGCTCGAAGATCGTGACGGCATCGATCGTGGAGAGGCTGCCCAGGATGTGAGCTCGATCGGCTTCCGTTTGGACGGGTCGCGTCGATCCCTTCAGGCGGCGAACGGATGCGTCGGAATTCAAACCCACGATCAGTGCGTCGCCGAGGCGACGCGAGTTTTCCAAGTATTGCACGTGCCCGACATGTAATAGGTCGAAGCAGCCATTGGTGAATACGACCCGTTTGCCTTGGGCACGCCGTTCAGCGGCCCAGGCCGTGGCTTCCGGAATGGTGAGCACTTTTTCGCGGTGGCCGGAACTGGCCGCTGCGATCATTTCGCCTGAAGATACGGTTGCGGCTCCGAACTTTTCGACTTTGACGCCCGCCGCCAGATTCGCCAACCACATGGCGGTTCCGATATTCGCACCGGCAGCCAAGGCCAATCCCAGCACGGCGGAGGTGACGTCTCCGGCACCGGTTACGTCGACCAACTCGCGACGGCGTGCCGACACGTGTACGGTCGTCCACGCACCGTCCTGACGCGACGACGACGTCATGCCGTCGGCACTGCGCGTGACCAGGCCATGCGTCAAATCAAGTTCGTCAGCCAACTGCCGGCTCGCGGCCGCAGCTTTGGCATCGGTATCAATCTCGTGGCCGACATAGCGTTGCATTTCGTCACGATTCGGTTTGACGACGGTTGCGCCGCGGTATCGCGTCCAAGGCAGCGCCTTGGGATCCACGACCACGGGACGATCTTGCGCGGCGGTAATCGCTGCCTGGCAAACTGCTTCGGAAAGCACGCCCTTGGCATAGTCCGACAGGATCACGACATCGGCCCAGCGTGCTGCCTCTCGTGTCGCTGAGATCACCTGGTCGGCTACTTCGCCCTCGATCGGACGGCGCGTTTCGCGATCCAGGCGGACGACCTGTTGGTGCCGGGCGACGATTCGTGTCTTGCACGTGGTCGGCCGGTTGGTGTCGATGACCAGCGGTGCGGAATCAACTTGGGCGAGCGCGAGTTTGTCGCAGAGTTTCGTCGCGGCCGCATCCTTCCCGATCACGCCCAGCAAGCGGACGTCGGCGCCCAGCGCGGTCAGGCAGGCGGCCACGTTGGCGGCGCCGCCCAGGTTGCACTCCTCGTGTTCGATTTCCAGTACCGGCACGGGGGCTTCAGGCGAAATGCGTTGCACCGGCCCGATCAAATATTCGTCCAACATCACGTCGCCGATCACGGCAACACGGCAACCGACCATATCCTGGAGGAGCTGTTGGATCTCGCGATCTGTAGGTTGGAAATTGGCGTTCAAGCGACCAAGGCCCTCGGTTGCAGATGTTCCTGAATGTAGAGGCGGACGCCCTCTTCAATCGAGTTAAAGGGACGCGTGTATCCGGCCGTTCGCAGTTTCTCGATGTTCTCCTGTGTGAAATACTGGTCGCGCGATCGCAGGTCGGCGGGCATGGGGATGTAGCGGATATCGGGTTCCCTGCCCATCGCGTGAAAGACGGCTCGGGCTAAGTCCGCAAAGGTCCTCGCCGTACCCGTACCCACGTTGTACAGTCC
>JAUIHJ010000120.1 GCA_030432015.1 bacterium | reverse complement strand
GTCGATCGACAACCAGGATGTTGACGCCGCCGCATTCGACATCCGCAAACTTGCTCGCTTCCGGCGTAAATCGGATCGGCACAAACCGCACGCCGGGCAAGCTCGACCGATTGAGGGCGTCCGCGAGCCGACGGCCATCAATCCAGGGCGCTCCGACCACTTCAAACGGCGTGTCGGTTCCGCGACCGACGGACAGGTTCGTGGTTTCCAACAACCCAACGCCCGGATAGAGGATGGCTTCGGTGAGACTCCGCATGTTAGGCGAAGGGTTGATCCACGTCAGGCCGGTGGCATCGAAGTAATCCTGCCGTTGCCATCCTTCGACCGGAACCACGTGCAGGTCGAGCTCAAGGCCAAGTTCAGCGTTGAACATCCGAGCCAGCTCGCCTACGGTCATGCCATGGCGCACCGGTAACGTGTGCCAACCAACGAACGACTCGCGCCCGTCGTCGAGAACCGGGCCGGCCACCTGCACACCGCCGATCGGGTTGGGGCGGTCGAGCACAACGAACCGAACATTGTGCTCGGCAGCGGCACGCATTGCTTCGCCCATGGTCGAAACGTACGTATAGAACCGCGTCCCGATGTCTTGGATATCAAAGACCAACGTATCGACGCCCGCCAGCATTTCGGCCGTCGGTCGACGGGTGGCGCCATACAGGCTATGGATTTTGAGGCCGGTCGACTCATCATTCGCGTCGTTGACGATGCGCTGGTCGAGCGTCCCGCGGAAACCATGTTCGGGGCTGAACAGCGTCACCAGGTTCACCTGCGGAGCGTCGTGCAGGACTTGTACCGTGCTGATCCGGTCGCGATTGATACTCGTATGATTTGCGATCAAGCCAACGCGGCCCTGCAGCCGTTGGAATCCGTCGCGTTGCAGCACGTCGATGCCGGTCAGGACGTCCACCGGCGCCGGAGCCGCGAGATCCTCGTCGAGCCGAACTTTGGGAGTGGGAGTCGCATTTGACTGCCCTGCGTCAGGTGTGCCAGGCTGCGACGGCAAACGAATGGCCCCGGCCGCAATCGTGCCGATCCGGCCCGCCAGGTGATTCACTGAGCCTTTGCCATCAGGGTGCAAACGGTTGCTGAGAAAAATAACAAATAGCTCCAGCTCCGGGTCCATCCACAACGTGGTTCCGGTAAACCCGCCGTGGCCGAAAGCTTGTGGCGAAAACGATTCACCGCGGTTCGATGAATAAGCGGTCTGCTTGTCCCAGCCGAGCCCTCGCAAGCCGCGCGAAACAGTGTACGGCCGGGTCATTAGGTCGACGGTGCGGGGTCCCAAGATCGTTTGGCCGCGGTACGTCCCTCCAGCAAGCATCATCTGCGCGTAGACGGCCAAATCGTCGACGGTCGAAAAGAGCCCGGCGTGGCCGGCGATTCCGCCAAGCCGAAAAGCACGCGGATCATGCACTTCACCGCGCATCCAATGGTCCGCACGCTGCTCCGTTGGAGCGGCCCGGGCACGCAATTCCTCACGCGGCAGATAACCCGTCTCTGTCATCTGCAGTGGGCCAAAAAGATTCTCCTGCGTAAACTCGTGGACGTTCTGGCCGGTCTTGCGGCGGACCAGTTCGGCCAGCACGATAAAGCCGACATCCGTATAGACGAATTTGGTTCGCGGCTCGACAAACAACGGCAACGCAAAGATCTTCTCCATGGCCACCTGCGGACCATCGTTGTAGTCGGACAGTCCGTTGTCAGGAATCAAGCCGCCTTCGTGCAGCAGCAGATCACGGACCGTGATTTCGGATTTGCCGTTTTGTCCGAATTCCGGCAGGTGTTTGGCAACCGGATCACGTAGCCGCACTTGTCCACGCTCGATTAACTGCATCACACTCGTCGCCGTGGCGACTGGCTTGGTGATGGAGGCCATGTCAAAAACCGTGTCGACCGTCATCGACTCCTTGGTCGGTTCCAACTGCCGAAACCCATAGGCACGCCGAAATACAATGTGCCCACGGCGACCGACACAGACAACGCAGCCCGGCATCTTCTTCTCCGCCAATCCTTCCGCGACCACCTGATCGATACGATTCAGGTGCGCCGCGTCCATCTCCACATCGTCGGGCTCTGCCGCAGGCAGACCCGTACCGGCGTCCACTGACCGCGTCACGACCAATGCCAACATCATGAGCAAGGTCGCGATTGAAGGGCCGATTCCGCGTGAACCAACAGGGCGTGACATGGTGTTTTTCCTTTGAAGTAAGTTGCCAAGGCTCGTAACGAAACAACAACCGTATTGAAACAGCTGCCGGCATGTTCGCGTCGAGCGACTCCATCCGGCATGCACCCACGATAAGAAATTCAGCCCGAGTCCGATGTCGATGTCGCCGTCCGCTGAACGCCCGGCATCAGAAAACTGGCCAAGAAACCACCGCCGAACGTCACGCCGCTTCCGATGACCGGCAGCCAGGGCCACGCGATGTTCCAACCGTATTCCGGCCCGGCAATCGCCACAACCAGAGGTGATGCGAATTTGACCAGTAGCAAGGCAATCAGCCCCAAGATTAAACCAGCCAACGCGGCAGGCTGCGCGACGCGTCGCGTGCAAACCCCCAATAGAAATAATCCCAACAGTAATCCCGCAGAAAATCCGGCGATCGCTAACGCCTCGCCAACCACGCTGCGGGAAACGTGTACGGCGAGCAAGGCGATTCCAATCTGTATCACGCCGAACACAACCGTCAGGGCCCGACTCCAGTTGAGCAGCCGCCGCTCTTGACCGTCCTCTCCGCCAGATTGGCTGTCCGTCGACCGACGGTCCCCGGCCTGCCTTTCGCCTGACAACATCGCACCCGTTTGATCATCGCCATTTCGCGCCTCGCCGGAACGTTTCAGAAAATCATGGACGACTGCCGAAGCCGACGAGTTGAGCGAACTGGATAACGTCGACATGGCGGCGGCAAAGATGGCGGCCAACAGCAAGCCGACCAGCCCCACATTGCTCGGCAATTCGTGCACGACGAACGTCGCCAGCGCTTCGTCATTTCGATTAATCACGACATCTGTGCGAACTTCCTGGTAGAAACAAGCCAAGCCAATGCCGAGCATCAAGAACAGGGCAAACTGCAGCATGACCACAAAACCACTCAAGAGCAGCGCGATGCCGGCCGCGTGTTCGTTCCGCGCCGCCAGGTAGCGTTGCACCATCATCTGATCGGTGCCGTGCGTGCCCAGCGTAAGAAATGCGCCACCGACCAGTCCGGCCCAGAAGGTAAACGGATCGTGCCAGGGAAACCCACCCTCCTCCCACGCGGGCCAGGCGAAATCGAAGACGCGAAATTTCTCCTCCGCCAGACCGAAACGGAGAAATTGATTCCAGCCTTCGGGAAGTCGGTCAAGCAGCACAAATGCGACCACGAGGCCACCGGCCATATAGACCACCAACTGCACACAGTCATTCCACACCACAGATTTCATGCCGCCCATCATCGTGTAGACGATGGTCGCAATGCCGATCACGAAGACCGAACCGGGCAACGTCCAGCCGGTCGCCACATGCAGTGCCATGGCCGTCAAGAACAGTCGCAGGCCATCACCTAGATTGCGTGTCGCCAGGAAAATCAACGAGGCGGTCTTTTGTGTGGCGCCGCCAAACCGCTGATGAAGCACTTCGTACGCCGTGCACAAGTGGCCGCGAAAGTACTGAGGCAACAGGAGAAACACGATGATCGTGCGGCCGACGATATAACCCAGGGACAATTGCAGGAAACGCATGTCTCCGGTTGCTTTGGCAAATGTGATTCCAGGGACGCTTAAGAACGTCGCCGTGCTCGTCTCCGTTGCCACGACCGACCCCAGGATCGCCCACCACGGCAAATTGCGGCCGCCCAGCAGGTATCCGTCCAGGTTGCGCTGCCCGCGACCGACCCACAGCCCAAGCGCGACCGTTGCCGCCAGGTAGGCCAGCAAGACGATCACGTCGACGCTTCCGATTTGGCTGGAGTCAGCTGGCATACAGAATGAGTTGAGCGAGTTGAGATGAAACGCAAGGGCGGCGGCGGGCAAGAACAACGCGTCCTTGGTGATGGCGGACACCTATTGCGTCGTCGGCATGCTTCGGCAAGGCTTGCGCACCAACAAAAATGGCCGACGGTGGCAGAACCCCATTCCAACCTTGCGTAGAATGGAGATCGGATCATACCAGAGACCGCGACCTATGCTCAACAAACTGACGACCGAATCGCGTAATCCTGCGTCGGAACACCTGGATCAACTGTCTGCCCTGGAAATTGTGCGACTGATGAACGCTGAAGATGCGCTCGTCAGCGTTGCCGTTGGCCAACAGGCAACGGCCATCGCGCAGGCAGTCGAGATCATTGCCGAACGACTGCGCAAGGGCGGCCGCCTCATCTATCTCGGCGCCGGCACCTCCGGACGACTGGGCGTGTTGGACGCCAGCGAATGCCCACCCACGTTTAATTCGCCGCCCGAAATGGTTGTGGGCCTGATTGCTGGCGGGCCGGCCGCACTCACACGCTCGATCGAAGGCGCCGAAGATCATCCCGAATTCGCAGTGGCCGACCTGACCGAGGTCGATCTGGCCGCCGCCGATGTCCTCGTCGGTATCGCCACGAGCGGGCGGACCCCTTACGTCATCGGGGGACTTCAATATGCCCGCCAGGTCGGCGCGGCCACCATCGGATTTAGCTGCAACGGCCAGTCGGCGCTGTCAGACGCCTGCGACGTGCTGATTGCGCCGGTCGTTGGTCCCGAAGTCGTTAGTGGCTCAACACGCCTCAAGGCGGGCACCGCCACCAAAATGGTGCTCAACATGTTGACCACTGGCGCCATGGTCCTGCTGGGAAAGACCTACGGCAACTTGATGGTGGACCTGAGGGCCAGCAACGAAAAGCTTGCCGATCGGACCCGCCGCATCGTCGCCATGTTGACCGGCATTTCCGAAACGGCGGCCGCGGCCAAGCTGGCCGCCTGCAATGGCGAACTCAAGGTGGCCGTCGTGTCGCAGGATCTTGGCGTCGCGCCGGAGGAAGCGAGGCGGCGGCTGAAACAATGCAACGGTCACCTGAGACAAACGCTGACCTCGGCCGAGCCCGACACGACTGGCTGACCCCCCGCGCCAAGGCGACGCCAGACAGGGAAATCCGGAAGGACATTGGATGGACGCTGACGAACTGGTTCTGGGTGTTGACGGCGGCGGCACGAAGACGGTCGCCTGGTTAGCCCGCGCAAATGGCGATTCCGCCGTCCCGGTCGGCAGTGGCGAAGCGGGCCCCACCAACCCCGGGGTCGTTGGACCAGAACGAGCACTCACCGCGCTCGGACACGCCATCGACGCCGCGTTCGCCGAGCTGGCGATTCCGCCGCGTCGCGTGGCTGCGGCTTGCCTGGCGGTGTCGGGCTCGGAACAGTCCTCCTGGCGCGACGCCATGCTGCAATGGGCCGCGGACCGCGAATTGGCCTCACGCGTGCAATTGATTAACGATGCCGAGGCCGTGCTGGCGGCCGGTTCACCAAGCGGTTGGGGTATCGCCCTGATCGCCGGGACCGGCTCGTTTGCCTTTGGTCGCAATCTGCACGGCCAGACCGCTCGTGTCGGTGGGTGGGGCTACCTGTTCGGCGACGAAGGGAGTGGGCACGCATTGGGTACGGCAGGTCTCCGCGCCGCCGCGCACGACGCCGATGGTCGAGGGCCGACGACTCGTTTGCTGCCACGCCTGCTGAGCCATTTTGACTTGCGCGAGCCACGTGAACTCGTCGCACGGTTCTATCGAGAGGCCGGCGACCAACACAAGTTCATCGCCGGACTGGCACCGCTGGTCACCGCTGCGGCAGCCGAGGGAGACGAAGTCGCGATGCGATTAGCTCGAGACGCCGCGCAGGACCTCGCCAACCTTGTCGTCGCCACCTGCGGTCAACTGCAGTTGGCACCTGCCACGTTTCCGCTTGGCATCGCCGGCGGCGTGCTCTGCAACAGCGAACTGATGCACGCGTACTTCAAATCGGAGCTCGCTGCCCACAATCATGCAACCACCTGCATCACCAGCGTTCATCATCCCGTTCAGGGTGCCGTGATCCTGGCGCAGCGCGATGGCGTTTGACACGCGGTGTCGATTGCTGATCGACGAGCCCCGCGTCAGGGCTGGCAGGCCGACTTCACGACGATGGATTGCCAGGGGACGTACGCTTCAGGGATTAAATGACCGCAACAGTTTGCGGCCCTTGTAGATAGCGTAGGCTTCATTTGGTCCAATTGCCCGCGGCCCCGGGTCCGTTCGATACGAGAACACATCGTGCAGGTCGGCCACGGCGATGCACCCCTGTCCCGCTTTGGTGGCACGAGCGACCAGCGCTTTTTCGCCCAGGAAAAAGCCGAGCCGGATCATCTGGATGGCCTCGTATCCGGCGTCGTGCAGCAATCGCTCCAATCGCTCCGCCTCGTACACCAGCCCCTCATCCCAATCGGCCAGATCCACTTCGAAAATATCTTCGTGCTGAGCCTGCCAACCCGCGAAAGCAGCGTAGATATCGGAATGAGGGATCGCCTCGAGGTCCGCGGAAAACGCGTGCGTCACCGGCCCCACGATGGCAATATTCGTATATTCCGCGTCGCCGAATTGATAGTGGAACCGGAAAAGGAAACAGTCGACCGGGTCGTCGAAGCCGGGCCAATACTGACTTCGCTCGTCGATCACTTCCAGGCTGGTCGGCGGAATCCCGAGCTGTGCCGGTTGCGCCAACCAGAGTGCCAATTCGGATTCGGATCGTGCCACGGCGTCCATTTGATCGGGAGCGATCCGATCGAGCAACTGCAGCTCTTCGGCATAGGCCAAAACTCGCAAGCGGGTCACCGGTTCGGTGACAAGCTCCAGCAGGGCCTGCTCTCCGGCCTCTTCGCCCAGCTTGGCGAGTGCGGCCGCGGCTTCGGTCCGCAGCCGCCGGTGAGCGAGTTCCATGGCCTGATACAGCTTGCCAACCGCGGCCTGGTCGCCAATCTGAGCCAGCGCATCGCATAAGGCGACCGCCAACGCGACGCCGTCTTCGACCTGTCTGGCCAGCTTGGCGGCGGCATCGGCGGGTTGATCACGCATCTCTTCGATCACGCCCAACTGCTCGGCCAGCTTTCCCAGTAGGCCAATCAGGGTCGTCGTGCGATCGGCCGCTGGGTGCGTGTCCACCAACTGTTCACGCACGACGAAATTCGCCAGATCCATTACGGCCGCCGCAGTTGCCGGCTGCGAGATCGCGTCCAGCAACCGTGGGAAGAGCGCCCCGGGATCGTAATCCTTAAACTGCATCAGCGGCCCCAGCGCGATCGCCGTATCCTCCGATCCGCTCAGCGGGGCTGCCACAAACCATTCCGCAAGCGCTGCCAGAGAATCCGAATCGCGGGCCGTTGCCAAAATCTGCAACAGGTAGGCGCGCGACCGAAACTCCAGCGGCAGTTGCGAAAAAACCGCTTGCAAAGCAGCCCGTTCGGCTGCCGTAAGCCGGTCAGGGTCACCAGGCGCCGACTGGCTACGGATCCGCAGCGCGAGCTGATGACAGATCGCCGCCAGACCGGCGTCACGGGGCGTGTCGTCGCAGACAAACTCGCGCGCCGCCAGCTCGTGCAACAGCGTAACAACCTCTTCGCTTGAGGCCGTGGCCAGCCAGTGCAAGGCGTCGCTGCCCCCCGCCCCGGATGTCCCAACCAGCGCTCCGGTGTCCAGGTCCGTCAATAGTTGTGCGATGTTGGTTTCATTCATGGGCTTCCCTGCCCCCCTTGATAAACAACTTCGCACATTTCCCCAAGGCCCGAGACGGCATTTTTCGGCGAGGAGGTAGCTCCCAATCCACAGCGCCCGTCGAGCCGCCGCCTTGAGGAAGGCCCTAGCAGAGGGCCCAGAAAGCACAGACGAAACGCGTCGGCTTTGGAGCTGTGCGTTGCTTTATGCCGCAAGCATGTCAGTTCAAAGCTGGGGGGCGGCAACCTCGGCAACTTGCTTACCAGCCCCTGGTCGGCCGGCGGGGAAAGGCACCACGGATGCCGCCCTCCTGCGAGTCAGCGCGCGTCAGAAAATCACGGCGCTGACTCATAGGTTTCGATCTGTAGCAGGGCGACGCGCGGCATGACGACGACCAAGAACGTCGCCACCGGGCCCAACAGGAGCGAACCCAGCCACCAGAGAAATCCGCTGCGACCCTTCGATTGGGCGAGACCCGCATTAATCAAAGAAAGCGTTCCCCAACCGACAAAGAAATCGGCGTTTTCCATGCTGTTCACCTCAGATTACGTGCCCCCCCGGCAGACCCGTCGGCGTTCGCAGACGTCACGGCTGCCGGTTCGAAGTATCCACAATGAACTTGACCAGGAAGAACAGTCCGACTGGCAAAACAACACCAATCGCGACAATGATAAGCAATTCCACCAAACCGAACATACTAGCGCTCCCGATTAGAGTTGTAGATTCAAGGTTGCTGATTGAAGGACGACCTGTCATTCGCCGCTGAGACGGCAATCTTGGCCCTTTTCTTAGACCATCGATTTGGACTGCCGCAGGCGCTGCGTGGCTGGTTAAACTAACTTCCAGCGGTCGCTTGCGATTCAACCGCACCTGGCCGATTCGTGACACCTCGTACAGATGGAAGCAGCAGCGTTCCGGCCGACCATGGATCGAGGCATGATGACCTTGGCCTTGAAACCACAACTTCGCGACATGCCGGATACGAACAGCGGCAAGGCCCCGCAATGATTCACGCCCAAGGGACAAGCTCATGAGCCATGAAGGGCAAAGCATCCTCGATTCATTCGCCATCAGCGGTTGCTATCTGTTCCCGCAGAATCGCCGAGTGGCCGAACCTTTCCTCGTTCACGTGGATGATGTCGAATTGCAGTGCTACCGGCGAATCGTGAACCCGGCAGGCTATACCGTCGTTCATTTTCACGGCAATGGCGAGGCGGTCGCGGACTACGTACCGGACATGGTCGACCAACTTGCCGGAATGGGGCTGAACTCGTTGTTTGTGGAATTTCGGCAGTATGGCGGTTCTTCCGGAAAGGCCCAACTGGTTGCCATGCTTGGTGACGGCGCCGCCGCGTTGGAGGCAGCGGGCATCGCCCCAGAACAAGCAATCGCGTTCGGCCGGTCGATCGGGTCGCTGTACGCCATCGAACTTGCCCATCGTCAATCGAGCATCGCCGGCTTGATCATCGAAAGCGGGATCGCCGATCCCGCCGAACGGTTCTTGACGTATACGGATTTGGCGGCCGCTGGAATCGACAAGGCGACTGTCCTCGCGGAAGTCACGCGGTATTTTGATCACCAACAAAAGCTGGCCGGCTACGCAGGTCCGGTGCTGATCATGCACACCGAGCAGGACGGGTTGATCGACATCTCGCACGCCGAACGGAACCTTCAATGGGCCGCGACTTCGCAGAAGCGACTCGTCCGCTTTGCGCGCGGCGACCACAATTCAATCATGGCCTGGAATTACGACGCGTACTTCGCTGCGATCGGTAACTTCGTCGCAGGGCTGCAGCAGTAATCAGGACGCTTCAGTCTGCAATCGTTTTCTGAGTGCCGTGCACCGCTGGCCCGAGTCCTCTTGATTGACGGCCATCCCGATCGCCTTCTTCGTGCCGACGAGCATCACGAGCTGTTTGCCTCGGGTCAGCGCGGTATAGAGTAAATTCCTCTTGAGCATCAGGTAATGCTGCGTGTGCAGCGGGATGACGACGCAGGGAAATTCAGATCCTTGGCTTTTATGAATGGACAAGACATAAGCCAGCGACAGTTCATCCAGATCCGCGAAATCATATTCGACCGAACGACCTTCGAAGTTCACGGTCATGAGTTGGTCGATGCGGTTGATCGATTCCACGAGCCCCAGGTCGCCGTTGTACACGTCGCGATTGTAGTTGTTCTCGGTTTGAATCACGCGATCCCCCAACCGAAACGTCCAGCCAAATCGTTCGACTTCGGGCCCTTGATTGCCAGGGTTAATCGCCTCTTGCATGACTTGGTTCAGGTTTCTGGCCCCCAGCAGCGAACGATTCATGGGGGTTAAGACTTGAATGTCTGCTTTCGGGTCAAGCCCAAAGCGATCTGGGATGCGGTCCTTGACCAACTTCACCACCATCGCCTGGATGGCCTCGGGTTCCTGGGTTTCGACGACGTAGAAATCAGTGAGTTCAGCGGACGTCGACATGTCGGGCATTTGCCCGTGATTGACGGCGTAGGCAGCGGTAATGATGCGGCTTTGTCGCGCCTGTCGAAAGATCTCGGTCAGCCGCACGACCGGAACCGCGTTCGAGGCAATCAAATCTGCCAACACCGAACCGGGCCCCACTGAAGGGAGTTGGTCCGCGTCTCCAACTAGGATCACACACGCCGTGCTCGGCACCGCACGCATAAACTGGTTCCCCAGGACAACGTCGACCATCGAAGTTTCGTCCAATACGAACAGGTCGCCGGGCAGCGGACGATGCTGATTCCGCTTGAAATCGCCGGTGGCTGGATCAAATTCCAACAGCCTGTGAATGGTCTTGGCAGTTCGCTCGGTTGTCTCGGTCAGGCGTTTGGCGGCACGGCCGGTCGGGGCGGCCAGGACGCATTTCATTTTCTTGGCCGCAAAAATTTCCAGAATGCTGCGGACCAACGTCGTTTTGCCGACCCCCGGCCCGCCGGTAATGACGACCAGCTTATGCTGGCACGCTTGCCGAATAGCCTCCTGCTGACCGGGCGCCAGGCCGATATCCAATCGTTGTTCAACCCACGCGATCGCCTTTTCCAGATCGATCGGCGGTAGCGGGTGCGGGGTGGCCGCGGCAATGCGATGTACCGATTCCGCCAGACCAACTTCCGCTCGATGCAGGCTGGCAAGGAAAAGCCACGGTTGGCCGTCGACGACTTCGCGAATGACGTCTCCGTCGCCAACGACACTGACGACCGCGTCTTCCACAAGGCGCTGTTCGATCGCGACCAGCTGTGTGGTGTGTTCGACGACCGCCGGTTCTGCGAATCCACAGTGTCCCTGACTGGCGAGCTCCTGCAAGCTAAAACGCACGGCGGCACGGGCTCGGAAAGGACTATTCGGGTCGATCCCCAACTTGGCCGCGAGTTCGTCCGCCGTCTTGAAGCCGATCCCACGAATGTCATCGGCCAATTGGTAGGGATTGGCCTTGATCTTGGCAATGGACTCGTGTCCGTAGGTTCGATAGATCCGAACCGCCCGACCTGCTGTGATCCCATGCTCGGTCAAGAAGAGCATGATCTTGCGGACTTCCTTTTGCTCCTTCCAGCTCTCGCGAATTCGCTTGACACGTTCCGGCCCAATCCCGCGGATGTGGAGGAGAAAGTCGGGCGACTTCTCGAAGATTTCCAGCGTTTGTTCGTGATGGATGTCGACGATCTTGGCGGCCAATTTCGGCCCGATCCCACGGATCGCACCCGAAGCAAGGTACCGAACGATTCCCGCGGCTGAGGCGGGATGCGACGTCTTCAATTCGCTGGCTTTGAATTGGGGTCCGTGTTGCCGGTCCATCGTCCAGTCGCCAGTGGCCTCACAATGCTCGCCCGCCGTCACGGAGGTCGCGTTGCCAACAACCGTAACCAAGTCGTTTCGCCCCTTCACTTTGACGCGGAGGACCGCGAAGCCGTTCTCCACATTGTGGTACGTCACGCGTTCGATGAATCCGTTCAGAGATTCCGTCATGCTCAGCTACCTGAACCCAAACCAGGGTATCGTATTTCCGTCAGCTACAGCGTACCAAAGAAGGTGGACGCGTGTGGTTGCCACGGGACGGGCGGCGCAGGCCATCCCGGAAATCACTCCGTGGCATTTTTCGCTCGTGACAAGACAGGACCCCAATTTGTGAAGCTTACGTTCCGGCTGATTGCGTAGCACGTGGCGGGCGGCAATGGAGTCGTGTGGCATCAGGAGACAAACTCCAAGTTCAGGCCCTTTGAGTTTTTGGTCGAAAACGGGTTGCGAAGTACCCAAGTCACCCGTCATCGATTAACATCAGTAGCTCGACTTTACGTCCCACTCCAGCCCTTACAAGAGGAACACACTGATGTCTATCAAGTCGATTAGCGCTGTGGCTTTGTTGATTTCGCTCACTGGTATGACGGCCCGCGCCGATGACAAGGATTCCAAACACGAACACTCCGCGGAACTGAGCCAGGCAGTCTGCGTGCTCTTGCCGACGATGGGAAACAAGGTTCGCGGGCGGATTGCTTTCAGCGAGACCAAGGACGGCACCACTCGGGTTCGCGGTCGCGTGACCCACCTCACTCCCGGGCTGCACGGATTTCATATTCATCAGTATGGCGATTTGACCGATCGCACTGGGAAGAGCGCCGGCGGACATTTTAATCCCGAAGGCCACGACCACGGCGGTCCCGACGCGGAGAAACGGCACGCTGGCGACCTGGGTAACATCGAAGCAAATGCTGACGGGGTCGCTCAGGTGGACATCTCTGTCAAGGGCCTTAAAGTCCACTTCGTTTTGGGCCGCTCCATCGTTGTGCATGGCGGAAAGGACGACCTCAAGTCGCAACCCTCCGGCGACGCAGGTCCGCGTGTGGCAGTGGGCGTGATTGGAATTCAACAACCCGCCGCAGCCAAGTAGTAAGCGACGACGTTTACGTGTCAAGCTGCGCGCGCCTTGATGCGCTCGTCGCACGGGCGGGGCATCAAGGTGGCCGGGTGTTTGATCCCAGCTAGCGCGGCAACGAGGTTCAAGATTCCCATGCGCGTCGTCGCGAAGTCGCCTGCAGCAATGGCCGTGTCTGTCTCACGTGCCACTGCGACGCGACTTCAAGCGACGGCCGCGTCATGGGGAACCCCATATTGCCTTCGCAAGAAACATACAGGGACACCCATATTTAGATTGCAACTGCCGCGGAAATCCGTTACATTTGGCATCCACAAGTTGATATGAGATTCTTCACAGGAGCATCGCCATGCCACGGCAAGCTCGGGGCGAGTACCTTAATCCCAACGAAGTGCAGGTTATCCACGCGGTGCAGCGGTGCGTGCGGCGGGCGTTTTTATGTGGTGAAGATCGCGTATCAGGGAAGTCCTATGAGCACCGTCGTCGCTGGATCCGCGACCGGATGGAGTTCCTGGCATCTGCCTTTGGGATTGACTGCCTAACCTACACGGTGCTTTCCAATCACCTGCATGTAGTGCTCCGCAGCCGGCCGGATGTCGTGGCGACGTGGAGCGATGACGAAGTGGCCCGCCGCTGGCTGCGACTTTATCCCGGGCGGCGCCTGGAGGATGATTCAACTCACAACGTAACCGATGCGGAACTCGAGGTGATTACCGGAAACGCCGAGCGGCTCGCCGAGGTACGGCGCCGGCTATCGGATGTTAGCTGGTGGATGCGGTGCA
Source organism: bacterium (assembly GCA_030432015.1). GTDB lineage: Bacteria > Planctomycetota > Planctomycetia > Pirellulales > Pirellulaceae > ARS98. The sequence continues at coordinate 808 of JAUIHJ010000120.1, read as the reverse complement.
CTGCCGAGAATATTGCGCGACGTGCAAATCGTGACGATGAATGCAGCGGTCGCTTTTGGGAAGGACGTTTCAAGGCACAACTGTTGTTGGACGAAGCTTCATTGCTGGCGTGTGCCGCTTATGTTGATTTGAATCCAGTGCGGGCGGCGTTGGCGAAAACTCCCGAGGAATCAGAGTACACCGGCGCCAAAGATCGGATCGATGATCTTCAGCAACGGCGAGGTGAAATCACCGCAACCAAGAGTGCATCGCGAGATAAACGGCAGCGGGCGACGCATGCCTGGGAACGAAGCCGACGACGCAGGAAGAGCGGTTGGATGAGCCCGGTCGAGATCAACGAAGCGTCAGACCCGGTGGGGCCGGATTCGAGCGACTGTGGTCGGCGAGCCAGCCTGAAGGGCTTTCTGTCGATGTCCTTATCGCAGTATCTGAAATTGCTCGATTGGACGGGCCGGCAGTTGCGGGCAAAGAAACGCGGCAAGGTGCCACCTGACCTCGCGCCAATCCTCGAACGACTCGGAGTGGATTCGCAAGGATGGTGCGACCTGGTGAAACAGTTCGGCAAGCTGTTCAAGCGGGCGGCAGGAAGTGCTGAGAGCTTGTCTTCCGAAGCTACTCGCCGCGGGCAGAGTTACATGCAAGCGCCTGGCGCGGGCTTGTTGTCTGCGGCGGCAGCTTAGCCAGCGCAGCTCACTCTGTCGTGTGCCAGATCTCGTGTGGCCGATAGGCACGATGTCGTCGGGCTGCGCGCACATCGCGTTTGTTCTGGGGTTCACCAAGCGATGCAAGTGCCTCGTGGTGATCCAGC
>JAUIHJ010000119.1 GCA_030432015.1 bacterium | reverse complement strand
TGTACTACTGACTTTTGTCGAAGAGGAGAACAACATGCGGATTTACTTCATGGCAATAGCACTGGGATTCCTGGTGATACCATGTGCCGCCGATGCCCAGGACCGTATGACCCCGGAATTGCTGTGGAAGCTGGGTCGCGTTTCCGGCGGTGTCGTTTCCGCTGATGGCCTCCAGGTGGCCTACCACGTCCGCCGCTATGAACTGGCCAAGAATGCGGGGACCAGCGAGATCCATGTCCTGACACTCGACGGCGCCCGCGATCGGATCATTGGCAAAGCATGGAAGAGCGTTGCGGATCTCCAATGGGGACAGGGGACATCGGCCGGCCGATTGTACTTTGTCGGCCTGCCGATCGACGGCAAGGATGACGCCAAGCCTCAGGTCTGGTCGGTCGACCCGCAACAGGGTGCGCCGCGGCAAGTCACCAACGTAGATGCGGGTGTCGCCAACCTGAAGATTTCACCGATCGGGGCACATTGTGCCTTCACCGTCGATGTCAAAATGGACGCGACCGTCAACGAATTGTACGCGGACCTTCCCCAAGCGGACGCACGCATTATCGATTCCCTCCTGTTCCGACACTGGAGTGCCTGGCACGATTACGCCTACAGTCACCTGCACGTCGCCAAGCTTGAAAATGGCAAGGCGACCGGTGTAACCGATTTGATGGCGGGCATGCGAGTTGATTGCCCGTTGCAGCCCTTCGGCGGCGCCGAGTGTTACGCCTGGTCAAATGACGGTCAAGAGATCGCGTACTCTGCCAAGATCGTGAACAACCCGGCCGAATCGACCGACAGCGACATCTATCTGGTCGACATCAGCGGTGGACCCACCCGTTGCATTACCCCGGGTCGTCCCGGCTATGAGACCGAACCGACCTACTCGCCCGACGGCAAATTCATTGCTTTTCATTCCATGCAGCGAGGTGGCTTCGAGTCCGATCGCAACCGGATCTTCGTATACGATCGATCGAAGGGGGCCATCGACGAATTGACGGTCGGACTGGACCAGACCGCGCACGGAGCGACCTGGCTGCCCGATTCTCAATCCATGTTGTTCGTCTCCGAATGGCGGGGGACCAACCAGATCTTCCGCATTGGCTTGCATGACCACAAGACGACCCAGGTCAGTCACGGTCGCTACAACTGGAGTCTGGCGGACCTATTTCCCGACGGACAGTCCGCCCTGGTCGCTCGCCAGGACATGCTGCGACCCAACGAACTGGCAACGCTGGCTTTGTCCAATGGGGAGGCGACCGTCGTCACGACGACCAACGACGCACATTACAAGGCCTTGGAATTGCCGACCGTCGAGCAGCGTTATGTCACCGCCAGCGACGGCAAGTCGATCCATAATTGGGTGATCTACCCACCAAATTTCGATCCGACCAAGAAATGGCCGTTGATCACCTATTGTCAGGGTGGGCCGCAAGGTCAGATCGGTCAGTGGTTTTCCTATCGTTGGAACTTTCACTTGATGGCCGCACAGGGTTACGTCGTGGTGGCCGTGAATCGGCGTGGATTGCCAGGCTTCGGCCGCGCCTGGAACGATCAGATTAGTGGCGACTGGGGCGGTCAGGCGATGCAAGACATTCTGGCTTCGACCGACGAACTGCTGAGTGAACCGTATATTGACCGCGCCCGCACGGCTGCGGTTGGGGCCAGTTTCGGCGGCTACACGGTGTACTGGCTGATGGGTCATGCGGAAGCCCGCTTTCGCTGCATGATTGCCCACTGCGGGGTCTTTAATTTGGAGTCCTGGTACAACTCGACCGAAGAGCTGTTCTTTGCCAATTGGGATCTGGGCGGTCCCTTTTGGAAGGGCCGCGAAGTGCAAGCCAAGTACGATCGCTTTTCACCCCACAAGTTCATTGGTCAGTGGAAAACGCCGCTACTGGTAATCCATGGCCAGAAAGACTTTCGCGTGCCGGTCACGCAGGGGATCGAGGCCTTTACCGCGGCGCAGATCCAAGGCGTCCCTTCGCGGTTCCTGTACTACCCGGAAGAAGGCCACTGGGTGCTGTCGCCCCAAAACGGCGTCCTCTGGCATCGCGTGTTTTTTGACTGGTTGGACAGCCATTGCCAGAATCCGAAATAGGTCGACACAGGGTCTCCGTGTCGGCGAGGATCGCTGGCTTGGTGAGACCTTCGGTCCGGCGGGTGCGGGGTCTGGAGACCCTCGCACAACCAGTGCGGGGTCTGGAGACCCACGCACAACCGGTGCGGAGACCAGCGCGCAACCAGGTGCGGGGTCTGGAGACCCACGCACAACCAGCCCCGGAGACCCGCGCACAACCAGTGGCGCACAACCAGTCCGGAGACCCACGCACAACCGGCACAACCGGGCCAGACCCGTGCGCAACCGGGCCGCTTGTCGGGATCCCAAGTAGGCTCGCGCTGGCCCTACGTGTGGTGCATTGCCACCGGCTGCCTTACTCGCTCCGTGGTTCGACGCCGTGCAGGTGCCGCACAAAGAAATCGCGAGTCCGGCGCATACCATATTTTCCCGACCCGACGCCATGCCCAGCGCCTGGGACGAGCAGAAAATCAAAATCCTTGTCGGCTTTGATCAAGGCATTGACGACCTGCAGCGTGGACGCGGGATCGACGTTGCGGTCAAGCTCGCCGACAATCAATAACAGCTTACCGGCCAGCTTGTGAGCTTGCGTGACGTTCGACTGCGCCGCGTAATGCGGGCCCACAGGCCAGCCCATCCACTGTTCGTTCCACCAGATTTTGTCCATGCGATTGTCGTGGCAGCCGCAATCGGCCACCGCAACGCGATAAAAGTCGCCGTGTGCCAAGAGCGCACGCAGTGCGCTCTGGCCGCCAGCCGAGCCACCATAGATACCCACCCGCGACAAGTCCATTTGGGGATACGCCGCCGCAGCAGCCCGGAGCCAGGCGATGCGGTCTGGAAAACCGGAATCGCCCAGGTTCTTCCAGCAGACATCGTGAAAGGCCTTGCCACGGTTGTTCGTACCCATCCCATCGATCTGCACGACGATGAAGCCAAGTTCCGCCAGCGCCCGCGCCTGGTTGTTGACGACGAAGCGCTTGGGAACAAACGAATCGTGCGGGCCGGCATAGATATACTCGATCACCGGATAGCGGGCCTTGGCACCCGGCTCGAATGCGGTAGGCAGATAGAGGACGCCGTAGATATCGGTCTTCCCGTCGCGGCCTTTGGCTGCCAACGGAATGGCCGGCCGCCAGCCCGTGTCGCGCAGCGAGGACGTATCACCTGCCTCCAGCGGACAGACCAGCGAACCATCCCTGACGCGCCGCACCTCGGTGATCGCAGCACGATCCACCCGCGAGTACCGGTCAATCAAGTACTCCCTGTTCGGCGAGTAACGAACAGAATGGGTACCGTCGCCTTCGGTCAGCATCACGAAATTCGAACCGTCAAAATCAATGCGGCAGTGGTGGATATGGTAGGGGTCCTGTTCGGGCAGGATGCCGCTGGCGCGAAACCAGATTTGTTGCCGCTCCAGGTCGATTCTCTCGACCCCGCGGACCACCCAGTCGCCCCGGGTAACTTGATTCAGAACCTGGCCTGTCTGCCAATCATAGCGGTAGAGATGATTCCAGCCGTCACGTTCGGACATCCAGAGGATCTGATCCTGGTCTTCCAGAAACCGCGTGAAAACCTTGTTGGTGTAGTCGACAAAGGTCTTCGATGTTTCCTCGATGATCACACGGACCTCGCCCGTGGCTGGAGCGACGCCGACAAGACGAAGGGTCTGATGACCACGCGCGTTATAGAGAAAGCTAAATTCAGACGAGTCGGTTCGCCAGCGATACTCGCTCAGACTCCAGGGATGGTCAAAGAGCTTGCGGTCCAGCGGTATTTCTCGACCTTCCTGCACATCGAACAGTCGAGGTTGTTCCGTACGAATCTTGTCGCCCGGTTTGGCGTAGGTCATCTGATGTAGTTTGGGCTGCACCTGATCGGGTGGCGATGACTCGACCGTGTAGACTTGACGCTCGTCGCCTGGCTGGACCTGTAAGGCCACCACAAAACGCGAATTGGGTGCCCAGAAAAAGCGATCTTGCTCGAAGACGTTGCCTTCCACTGTGATTTTCCCAACGACCTGTTCCTTGCCCGAAGTCGCGTCAACAACCGAGAAGCGATCTCCCTGGATGCTGGCCCGATAGCGGCCATCCGGGCTCAACGGGCTGGACGGCGGATCGCGCCGACTGCGACGCGGCGTTCGCTGGAGTTTCAATTTGGTCGTACCATCGATTTCGATTTTCGACACATCTCGACTTGCTTCAAACAGGGCAAGCGCCGCGTTGTCTGCATCGACCACGAGCCAGACATGTCCCTCGTAGGTATGCTGGGATCCGCGTTCACCGGCTTTCAACGTGCGGTAGGGGATTTGCTTGCCGCGCCGATCGATCCAGACCGTACGAATGTCTCCAGGCGAACGATTGACGATTTCCAACTGGATCTCTCCGCCCTTGTCCTGGGAAGGCCGGATCGTTGCAAGGGAGCCGGCTTCACTCGCTGGCACGGTACCGGCTGTGGCCGGCGCAAGGGTCGAGTCCGTTCGATCAATTTGCCAATCCTGGTCCTGAAAGCGAACGTAGACCGTCTTGCGATCCGAACTGAATTGGAGTCGAGTGAACGGGAGACGCGTCGGCACGATCCTCTCGCCCGTGGCTTTCGACAATTGAGCAGCGACCAAAGCATGATCGAAGGCAGGCGCCCGCAACGGCTGTTGGAGGTCCACCAGGATGAACTCGTGCTGACGATCGCCGGTCCGCACGCGATACCAGAAGTGGTGTCCATCGGGAAGCCACTGCGGGTCCACCTCAACACGAAACACTTTCCCCGACGTTCGCCGACCGAGATCCTCCATCCGCTGGTAGTCCGCCTTTGTCCCCTGCGCGGACGCAACATGAAGTGGGATGGGCGTCAGCAGGAGGAAGAAGAGGAACCGTGTTTCGATCGAATTCATGCGTATCTCGTCTGGGCCCAAAGCAGCGTTCTTGGATTCGTGCATTTTGCTGGACAGCCCGACGTTGTGGTGCCGCCGTTGCCTTATCACCGTTCCGGTCTCCTGCCGACGAAAAGCGCGTGTCAACGGAACAACAGAGCGTCGTGCATTCAGTCCAGACCAAAGAATAACCAATCCGTCTGCTCTTGACCGACAAGTGCATTCATCGTGGTGACAGGTTCGACGATGACTCTGCTGAAAGTGCTGCGTAGCGCCTCCGAAAACTGGCTGCTCTCCGCATACGACCACACTGCCAGGATGCCCCCGTCGCGGAGATGCGCCTTCGCATTGGCGAGCCCCGCGGCAGTGTAAAAGCTGTGATCTTCCTCGCCAAGCTGATCGCTGGGGGAATGATCAACGTCGATCACGATCAGGTCGAACTGTTCGGTCGGGGCGTCATGCAACCTCTGATAGACGTCCCCCGGGCAAATCCGCAAGCGGGCCGCGGCATTCAATTCGGCTGACAGCGGTACGAGTCCATCATGGAGCCACTTGACGACCTGCGGGAGGAACTCGATGACTTCGACGGCTGCCACCCGCCCACTGTTAAGCAACTCCCGCGCAGTGTAACCGAGCCCCAGGCCGCCGACGAGCACGCGCAGATCATGACCGCCGTGAAGTTCGACCGAACGATTCGAAATCGCGCGTTCCGAGTCCGTGTTGTAGCTGCTCATCAGAAACGCATGGTCGAGCGTAACTTCGGTCACGACCGTTCCCGGTTCGGAAAGCAACGCCCTCCGCCGCAGGCAGAGTGGCCCGAGCGGCGTCTCTTCGTACGCCAAGATTTCGAGATTGGGTGGTTTCATCGAGCGTATGTGCAACGAATCGTTGCCGATTCAGAGGCGATGGCGGCAACACAACGTGGGAGATCGCCACCCCACCAGGCAACACCGGAGAGGTATATGGAAGGCTACTCAATGGAGCCCCAAGTTTACAAGCTTGTAGCGCCAGCGAGTCGGCCGGCGTTCCGAACTCACTCATCTAACCTGCGCACCGGCGTTATCAATTAGCAGTGCCTCATACTTTTTCACCAACCGAGTGGTTGCGATACGGCAGTGAATCAGGTGCCCGGCCCGCTCGATTTCAATTCAATCGTCACCGTGTTGGAACCTTCGGTAACCTCCTGGACAATACCGCTGGTCGCTTCATCCATATAAGCGAGCGGTACGTTGGTGACGGCCAGCTTTGCGTTGCCACCTTCTTCGCCAGGGGCTTCTGTCAGGGCAGGGGGACTTACGGTAACGGTGTATTTGTCGAGCGGTAGTTTTTCCACCACGGCAAATGATCCGTCAGCACCAATATCGGCGATGGCAGAAAATCCGGCGGCGGAAATCAGGCCAATCTGACCTGCTGCGACGGGCTGGCCATCCAGAGTCACCGTGCCGGAAACGGTTCCGGTCGGCTCGCCAGAACCGCCGCAACCGCTGAGCAACGCCAGGGCCAAACCCCAGCCAAAGAGGCAACGTGTCCATCGTGTACTGATCGACTTCATGATCATCCGTTTCCTTGAGTGTCGCTGCTTGAAAGGGAGAGTATCGAGTTCGGCGTTTCCCGCCGGAGCAGGGAACGCGCCGCAACTCGACCCGCGTTTCTTCGATGGACGCTTACCTACTGAACTGGCTGACCATCATCCCGAGCTCCAAGCCGTTTGAGCATTAGCATGTCGATGGTCTCGGAAACGAAGTCGACGCTTCCATCGGCCCTGGCAGACATGATTCCGCCTGGGTGCTCGGACGTGAGAATGGTATTGGCATCCCAGGTGCTATCGGCGCCGGCAGGGGCACTGTTCAGATTGATGCGGTAGCGGATCGTCGTCGTACCACTTCCCCAGGGTGAACCGGTCGTCCCATAACGCAAGGGACCTCGGCTCGTATGCCCCGACCAGCCTCCGTAATAATTCGAACGAATGTCGCGACGTCGAGTTCCGTTCTGGTCGACGATCGGCGCAGACTGCTCACCGACAATCAACGTGTTCGACGTGCCGTCGGTGATGCTGGCAAACTTCATCGGTTGGTTCGGGAGCAAGATCCCGTTCTCGCAGTAAATGCCGCCGTAACCGGTGGGGTTGGAGCAAGCGCCGCCGGTCGGAAAGGTGCCGGTAATTCGATCGCCAGTGGGCGCAGAGCCTTGAATCCCGACGTAATCGATCAGCTGCGCGTTATGCGTGTTGCCGTTGAACGGACTGGGCGCGACCTCTCTGCCGTTGATCGGAAGTGAACTGGAGGGACAACGATAGACCGGCACGGTATATCCTTCGAGCATCGCATTTTCACGCCCGCGGAATCCCGGTCGGCAGGCGTCAAACGTGCCGCTAAAGTTGAGCTGATCGTACATCGGAGCCTGCTCCATGAACGGCAAGATCGCGACACGCCAATTTGGTCCATTCCAGGCATAGCCACTACCTGTCAGCGCGCTGGGAGCCGCCCCTTCGCCATAGGGGAACGTCTTATAAGTGTCGTGATAGTTATGCATTGCCAGCCCGACTTGCTTCATATTATTCGAGCAACTCATTCGCCGCGCGGCCTCGCGGGCGGCTTGCACCGCCGGCAGCAGTAACGCGACCAGGATGCCGATGATGGCAATCACAACCAATAATTCAACAAGCGTAAAACCACGTGTACGTCGCTTGTAACCAAGCATACCGGGTTCCTCCAAATTCAAAATGGAATCGAGAACGATCAGGTGGGTGGAAATGAGAGGGCGGGGCAATGAAAGGGTAGGTCGCCTGCTCGCTGTGATCAAGCGGGGCCACAGTCAGATTATCAATCAACGGTGATGGCAAGTCAAAGCGATTCTGTAACCGTTTGAGGCAAGTGGATGTCATCCCGCCAAACGAAGCTGTTCGAATGCAGCGATTGTCGGGTGCTGGAGGTTTGAGCGATCGTTGACGACCATTCATTTTTCTTCTCTACCAGATTCGACCCCGTTCAGGGAGCGAAAAACCGCAATTCGCGAATTTTTACCGAATTATCGTGGCCTTCCACGCACAAAATCTCGGCGTCAGTGGGAAGATCCCGATAGGTTGTGGTTCGTCCACTGGGCCATTTTATTTGTAGGGCATCAAGAGAATCTGCCGCGCCGACTCCAAACACCAGCAAGCGTTGATTACTGCACTGGTACCCGTCACCCGCGGTTACCTGTCGAACCAGCGTCTGTGCACCAGGGCCCGACGTGGCCCCGAATTGCAGTGTGGCGATCGTTCCAATCGCATCACGACTCGACTCCACCCCGATCAGCCGCACCACCAGCACGTGGCCTGCCGGTTTCGACCGATTTGTCAAAAGCGCCGCGGGCGAATCGAGATGTGAAACCACAACGTCCTCCAGGCCGTCGCGATTCCAGTCGCATTTTGCCAGTGAACGTCCTAAATAGCGGCCATCGAAATACATTCCCAATGTGGTCGAATTTCGTTCGATCATCGAGCCGGCCCCTGGGTTCTCGAAGAATTGCGGACGCATATGGTAGGGACGACCGTAGGCGCGGACATCGTCAACGTGCCCATTGGCTACGATCAGATCCAGGTCCCCATCCAATTCAGCATCGATAAACTGCGCGCCAAACGCCAGTTGTTCGAGGCTTGGTTGGGCCAAGGCAAACTCCCTGGTGTTGTCCGCGAACGAGCCTCCTTCCTCTTGCAGGTAGAGCGTGTTGGTCTCTTTAAGAAAATTTCCAACGAACAGATCGATGCGCCCATCTCGATTGATGTCGCCGGCCGCGATTCCCATACATCCCTCGGATCGACCATGGGCGTTGAATGCCAGCCCTAACGACACGGCGCATTCAGTGAACAACGGTTCACCAGCAGGCGGATTACCATCGCGTGCGGAGTGCGAAATGGCCGCTGGCGGTCCCGCGGCGGGAAGGCCAGTCGACGCGCGCGCCCCGACCCCACCTTGATTGGCGAAAAAGAAATTTGGGGTCGTGTCGTTCGCGATGAACAAGCTGAGCCGGCCGGAGCCATCGAAGTCAGCCGCGACGATACCGAGCCCCCTGCCGTCGCCAACGTCGATCCCAGAGGTCGCGGTCCCATCAACGAAGCGTCCATCACCTTGGTTCAGGTAGAGCTGATCCTGAGCGGCTGGAAAATGAAACGGCATGCACATCCGCGGCGTGCCGTCAGCGTGCTGGCAAACGCGTTCAAAGACATCTGCCGCGGTAACGTAATTCACGTCGTAGAGATCGGGCAACCCATCACCGTTGACGTCCGCCAGCAAGCAACTGGTCGTCCATCGCTCGGCGTCGCCTGTCACATTCGCCGACACATCCGAAAACGTGCCGTCTCCATTGTTCTGAAAGAGTCGGTTGCGGCCAATGTTGGCGACATACAGATCAGGAAACCCGTCGTTGTCGAAGTCGCCCACCGTGACCCCGTGGCTGAAATCTGAATCGAGCGTGGCCGCGTCGGCGGTGACCTCGCGAAAAAACTGACCATCGACGTTCCGAGAAAGTTGATCGAGGTGCGTGCGTTGCGTTACATCCAGCGGCCAGGGTGCGCCCTGCGTGAAGTAAATGTCGGGCCAGCCATCGAGATCGAAGTCAAGAATCGCCACACCACCGCCGGGGAATTCGTACATCCGTTTCCCTGCCGCGACGGAGTGACTGTTGTTGAAGTAACGGAAATCAAGTTTGACTTCGGCGGCGTCTTCTGCGAACGCGATGGCCGAGGATGCCAACTCGGGCGTGGGCTCCCGCGGCGTCGCGTCGAGCGTCCAATGGGGGCGCGGGTCGCCTGAGAAATCCAGGTGCGCGACGGGGTTTGATTCGGCCAACGTCAGGGGCGACTGGGAATCCAATTTCGCTGTAAGCTGGCTTCGCAAGGCGAGTGCCCAGGCGGCGTCCGATTTCATTTGAAGGGCGATGTCGCACCAGCCACGTGCCTCCCATAGCCGACCCAGCGCGACCAACTGTTCGGCCACGGCACGCATCGGCTCCAGTCCTTCGTGGTCGGATTGAAACAGCACATCCTGCAACTGCTGCAACCGCTGCAACTGGTTGCCCCGTTCGACCAACGGCACCGCAGCCAGTGGCTGGCCGGCGCGCATCAACAATTGGCCTAACTGGTAGAGGGCGGCTCGGTGATTGGGGTCGCGCCGCAACGCCTCCCAATAGCAACGTCTGGCAACGGCCGGTTCCCCTCGATCCTGGGCCCACGCACCACGTAGCGCCCAAATCTCGGCGTGGCGGTCGGCATCTTTGGGCAGCCGGTTATGCCAAGCCAGAAAGTCATCCGCTGCGTCTGCCTCCAGCAAGAGTGTGCCGAGACGGACCTGGGCATCGATCAGTGTCGGATCCAGGCGGACCGCTTCGCTGAGCAACAGTCGGGCTTGCTCGGATGGCAGGTTGAACGTTACCGAAGCCGCCAAGCCCAGTAGAATGGCGGGGTCCTCACGATCGGCGACATGGCAGCGACGAAGCAGGTCGGCATCATTAATCGTCCCCTGCGGCATACCAAGCAACGTTAATTGGTCGATGTCGACGCGACCGCGACCAAGCAGATCGAGGATCACCGGAACCGCCTCGCTTGTTCGCCCTTCAACAGCCAGCAAGTTCGCCAACCGATGCCTCGCGGAAACGAGTTGCGGGTCGTTCTCGATGGCGCGACGAAAGCGGCGTTCCGCCGCGGTGGCCCGATCGAGTTTGTCCAGCAGGACGTTGCCTGCTTCGAGCAGTCCCGCGGCTCCGCTCGTGCCGCAACCGTCGGGAATCCGATCCCAAAAATCGACGGCATCTTCCCAGCGACCGTCTCGAGCGGCCGTCTCGGCCGCAACCAGCAGTGCTGGAACGGATTGCGCATCGCGTGCCAACACCTGGCCCGCCAGTCGCTGGGCTTCCGCGAAATCATCATCCGCCAGCGCCTGCCTCGCTTCGGCCAGTCCTTGTGAAGGTTGATTGGCGGCGTGGCGGCGCAACCCATAGAGCCCCACCGCCGCGACGATCAAGGCCATGCTCGCGGTTGCCACGAGGGTGAGTTTGACACGACCGTGGCGTGCAACGGTGATACGCGAATGTGAATCAGGCATATTGTCTTGATGGCTGGTCGATGGCGGCCTCAATTCGCACCGAGAGTGCAGTACGCCTCGCATCGTACCTGCTGCAGACGAGGAATGACATTAAACCACCATGGGTTAATCACGACGGAGGTTAACGACCGCTGCGAGACAACTGGATCGGCTGTTTGCGATCTTGCACCAGAATCAATTCGCAATCCAACTCGATTTCGGTAAAGCGCTGTTCCTCTCCGGTTGGCCAGCGGACCAACACCGCGTCAATCTGCGCCGCCTGGCCTAATCCAAATACGAGCCGCCTCTGGTTGCTGGCCTGATACCCGTCGCCGCCAACGAGTTGCCGAACCAGCGTCCGGCCAGGCAAGTCAACCTGCACGGTGGCTCCTATCGCATCACGTGCACAGCGGGTACCGCGCAGGTGCAGTGCCAGAAAACTCCCACTGGGCGACGTCGTATTGGTGACCAAGGCCACGGGGACATCCAGATGGCCAACGACGAGGTCTTCACGCCCATCCCGATTCCAGTCCAGTCGGGCCACCGCGCGGCCCAAGGCTTCACGTTGAAAAAACTTGCCGGCGGCGTCCGCGTCAGCCTCGAGAAAGCGCCCCTGGCCGACATTGCGAAATATTTGGGGGCGCATTTGAAAAGGTGTGCCTTCGCCGCGATAGTCGCCAATGTGGCCGTTGGCGACGAACAGGTCTTCGTCGCCATCCAGATCGCAATCGATGAACTGGGTGCCGAAGCCGAGCTGTTTCATGCTTGGATCCAGGAGCCGGGCGCGCTGGGTCTGGTCGGCGAATTGTCCAGCCCCTGCGTGATGATACAGCGTATTGGATTCCATGAAGAAATTTGTGACGTACAAATCTGACAAACCGTCGTTGTCTGGATCACCGATAGCAATACCCATGCTGGCCTCCGTCTTGCCGACGTCGTTCATGGCGACGCCGCGGACCATCGCCTCTTCATGAAACTGCGGAGAGCCGCCAGGTTCGGTCTCGTTCATCAGCAGAAAATTGGTCGTCGAATCGTTTGCCACAAACAGACTCAAGCGGCCGGTTCCCGTCAGGTCGACCGCCGCCACGCCCAGCCCCTTGCCATCCTCCAGTACGATCCCGCAGGTCTCGGTCACATCGCGGAATCGTCCGTCACCTTGATTCCAGTAGAACTGGTCTTGGGCCGCCGGAAAGAATTGCGGAAAACAGGCACCTCGCCCGCCGCCGCGGGTGCACTCCATGGTGAAGACGTTCTCGCCTCCCAGGTAATTCACGACGTAAAGATCAGGCAACCCGTCGCCGCTGAAGTCGGCCAGGACGGCGCTGCTCGTCCAGCGCGACCCGGCCGTCGCAGTCTGCACGGTGATGTCATCAAAGGTGCCGTCACCGTTGTTGTGATAGAAACGATTGCTCCCGATATTGGCGACGAACACGTCAGCAAAACCGTCGTTGTCGAAGTCACCGACCGTCACGCCCTGGCCAAAACCGTTCTCAAACAACCCGGCGGCGGCCGTCACATCGGTAAACTGGTTGTCGCCCTGATTGCGAAACAATCGATCCAGATGTTCGGTCTGCGTTTCGCGCCCCTCCCACTCGCACCCCTGAGTCAGGTACAGGTCGGGCCATCCATCATGGTCGTAATCCAGAACTCCGATCCCGCCGCCGGAAAACTCGTACATGCGGGCTATGCCGTGTTGCAATGGATCGCCACCGTTGATGTACTGAAAGTTCAGCCCCGCGTCATCGGCATCATCGCGCATCGTCAAGGACGCCTCTGTGTCGCCGGACTCCGCGAGCTGGTTGACGGTTGCGGTGGATTCCCAGCTGGGGAGCGACAAGTTTGAGAGGTCGATCTGGCGGGCGGGATTGAAGGTGCCAATTGAGCGTGATCGTCGATCGCTGGCAAAACGCATCCGCAACCGGTCGCAGTTGGCGAGCAACTTTTCGTCATCTGGGCGCTGCTGGAGCTGGATGCGCGACCACGCGTAGGCTTCCCACACTAACCCCAATCGTTCGGCCAGCTCCGCGCACTCGCGCAACAGCGGTGGCCGCCCGCCTTCCATGGCGACTTTTACAGCACTGACGTAATCTTGGAGCTGCGCGGCGCGGGCCAGAAACGGCGCCGCGTCATCGGGTCGCTCTAACGCGACAAGCTGCTGACCCAGTTGATAATTGGCCTGCTCATGCTCGGGGTTCAGCCGCACGGCTTCCCAGAAGCAGCGGGCGGCTTCTGCTGGCATGTGTCGCTGCTGAGCCCGTTCGCCCCGCAGCACCCAGATCCCTGGGACATTCTCCGCCGCGTCAGGCAAGCTCGCTTCCCATGCATGCAAGCCTGGTTCATTGGCCTGCTTCAACAGCACCTGCCCAAGCTTGACATACCCTTCCAGCAAGCTTGGATTATCCTGCAGGGCGGAACGCAGCAATGATTCGGCGCGCGAATACTCTTGTTGCTCGAACGCCACTCGTGACAGCATGAGGCGTGGTGCGGCGTCGCTGGGATCCCCCTGGAGATAATCTTCGGCCAAATGGTCGTTTTCGATCGCGTCGCCACCCAACGACAGTGAATGCAAATGCGCCGGCTCGAACCGATCATATTCAATCAATGTTAACCGATGTGGAATCTGTTCCCAGGGACGGGCTCCCACGCCCAACGCGAAGGCGAGGTGATCGTGGGCTGAAACGTTTTCCTCGTCCTGCTGCAACGCGCGGCGAAACTGCGACTCGGCAGCAGATAGCTGCTTGAAGTGCAGCAACAGCAGGTCACCCGCAAAGCACCGCGCGTCAACCGCCGCGCTGCTCCCGTCATCGGGAATACGCTCAAGGCAGGCGAGACTATCCTGGAACTCGCCCACCCCGGCAGCCACGTGCGCCGTGAGCAGCAACGCCGCACTCGACGCCGGGTCCTGCTGCAACGCCTTGGTTGCCAATTCCCGCGCGGCGGAAAACTGACGCTGATTGAGTTGCTCGCGCCCCTGTTCGACCAACTCGTCAACGGAAGGTCCACGCGACCAGTAATATCCCGCCAGCAATCCGACCGCGACCAGGCCGGCCAGCGCAACCAGCCACCCGAGACGCCGTTCCTGGGCTTGGGGCAACCCGGAATCCGGCGGCTTTTCTCGAACCCTGGCAGCGCCCATGGCGCGACGGGATGGCGAAATGCGTTTCTTTTTCATGATCGATCCGCGGTAATTC
>JAUIHJ010000118.1 GCA_030432015.1 bacterium | reverse complement strand
TTCGGCGAAGACGGGCAGGATCTGATGCACGGCGGCTTCGGCAGCGACGAGATGCACGGCGGCAGTCAGGCTGATCGCATGTTCGGCAATGGGGGCAACGACACCATGTTCGGCGACGACGGCAACGACGTGATGGACGGCGGTTTCGGTGCCGATCGGATTTCAGGCGGAGCGGGACGCGACCGGATGTTCGGTCGCCAGGGACCAGATGTCCTGTTGGGCGGAGCCGGCGCGGACACCATTCAGGGCAATGGCGGCAACGATCTCGTCCTGGGCGGAGGCGGCGATGATTGGATTGCCGGAAACAGCGGCGACGATAGCCTCCGAGGTGGTGCCGGCGCGGACACGATTCGCGGCGACGCAGGAAACGATGTGATCAACGGCAATGCCGGAAACGACTCGCTGGCCGGCGGCGACGGCGCCGACACCATCTACGGAAACAGCGGCGCGGATACCATCTTGGGCGGGGCTGGTAACGACATCGTCTACGGCGGCGGCGGTGACGACGCGATCGACGGCGGCTTGAATCGCGACTTCCTGGCCGGCGACGCGGGGCACGACCTGATCCGCGGCGGCGACCACAGCGACACGCTGAACGGGGGAGGTGGCAACGACATCCTGCTTGGCGAAGGTGGCGACGACGTGCTGACCGGGGGTTCGGGCCGGGATCTGCTGATCGGCGGCCGCAACACGGACCTGGTGGATGGGGGCCGAGGTCAAGACATCGTCATTGGCGGCTTTACCGACTACGACGGGAACGACGCCGCGTTACGGGCGATCCTAGCCGAGTGGACTTCGGTCCGTAGTTACGCGAGCCGACTCCGCAACATCTTGGGGATGCCCAATCCCACGTTTGCCAGCCGGCTAAACGGTAACTTCTTCCTGATCCCATCGGGGGTCGATGCGACGGTGCGGGATGATGGCGCGGCAGATTCCTTGTTCGGTGGAGCCGATCAGGACTGGCTCTTCGCCGACCCGCTCGACAGTGTTCTGGACTCGATCGCCGGCGAGTTGGTGAGCCTGGTGAGTTGAAGCGATTGGTTTCGTCGTCCCGTCGACCTACCAACAGAAGGACGCGAAGAGCGCGAAACGATGAATCTGACCCTGGCGGCTTGGCGCCTTTGCGTGCGAATCATCGGTTCCCCTTGCAGACGCGTAGATTCCGATGTGGTGCTGAGGTGAATTGAGCCCGGCACCACTCAAACTCAGACACTCCAGAGGCCGTCGCAATGCAACGGACGGTCAGATCGCCGCTCTGGAAATTCGGCTCGCGGCGACGCGACCCGCGGAATGTCGTAGCTTCCTGCTGACCCACAACAGGGGTCGGTTGGAACTGGCAGATGGCAAGTTCCGTGCGTTCCGACTTCCCTGTCCCCATGGTCCTATCGGCGGCGTCGAGATCGTCGACATGCCGCAGAAGAATGCCCCCGTCTACGAGAGGGCACGCTCGAATAATTTGAGCAGGCGCCCCCACGCCTTCTCGGCTTGATCCCTGTCATGCACACGCGTATCGGGTGGACACCAGCCATGCCCCGCCGGGTACACCTCGATTTCCGCGGGCAATTCCGCTTGTGCGAATGAATCCTTGAGCACGGACTTTGCCTCAGGGTCGCGCTGGTCATCGTTCTCGGCGATCGCGATCAGGTACTGTGCTTTCATGCGGGGAATCAACAGATGCGGGCTATCCGCTTCCTTGGTGACCAAACCGCCACCGTGGAACGTGCCGGCCGCACCAACACGGTTTGGCACCGACGCCGCCGTACGCATCACGATCGGACCTCCCATGCAGTATCCAATGGTGCCAATTTTCTTGTTCTTGTCGACCTGTGGTTGCGCGTCGAGCCACGCAATGAACACTTTCGCATCGTCCGTGTGGGTCTTCGCATTCAGACTACGCGCCAGCGGTATCACTTCCGGAATCGGTGTATTTGCGCCGTTCTTTGCCGTAGGTGCCTTCTGCGTCCGATAGAACGGATTAACCACGAGCACGCTATAACCTGATTCGGCTAACCGTTTGCCCATTTGGCGGAACGCTGGACGCAGCCCGAAGATATCCGGCCAAACGAGGACGGCTGCATGTGCACCACTACTGGGCGTCACGAAGTACGCATCGCACTCGCCGTCCGGCGTCTTGATGCTTACATCGGCTTCGCTCACTTCGGCGGCATTCGCCGCGCGCGGCAGCATCATCGCGGCACCGACGCCAACCGCCGCCAGCGCGCCAATATCCCGTCGTGAATACTTTCTTAGGTCTTCCTCGAAATGATCTTGGTCACACATGCGGCACCTCAGTAGTTGAGTCTTAGCAGAACAGGTCAAGTCTTTGGGTTGGTCACAACATTTCCGGTCGTCCAGCCGACGACCGGATCGAAGCTGGATCCGCCGTCTCATTGGCTGAGATCGTCCATGCAATCAAGTGTACCAAGCCTGAAACATCAAGATATCCCACAAGTAATAGTGCCAGTCGTGCGTGCCGTCCAGATGTTGCTGCCACTTTTCGCGGACCGGGGCGGGATGGAAGAACGCGTCCCGGCGCAATCGCGATTCGCTAAGCAGATCCTCCGCCCAATCGCGTAGCGGCCCACGCAACCAGGTATCAAGCGGGACACCAAAGCCGACCTTAGGCCGTTCTATCAGCGTGCGCGGGACATATCGGTCGAGCACGCGCCGCAACGGCCATTTTGTCTGGCCGGCGCGAACCTTCATTTCGAACGGTAGTGACCAGGCGAATTCGACCACACGATGATCCAGCAACGGGACCCGAGCCTCCAGCCCCACGCCCATACTGGCACGGTCTACCTTCGTCAGGATATCGTCCGGCAGATACGTTTCGAAGTCGATCGCCATCAGCTCTTCGGTCAGATGATCGCGTCGCGCCCAATTCTCGCAGTGCTGGAACTGGGAATCCGGCACGTCCCCCCCAATCACAACACTCGCCGGGTTTTTCCAGTGCGTATGGGCGTCCCGATACAGATGCCGGCCGCTGGCGGCGCCGATCATTGTGGCGAGTGTTCGACATTGTCGCCCCCGCCGACCTGGCAAACAGCCGGCGGCTCGCAACAGCGGCGCAACGCCGCGGCGTACACCGCGCGGAAGCCAGCCGATGTTTCGCCAGAGGTTGGCAATGAACGAATATCGATCATAACCACCAAAAAGCTCGTCGCCGCCGTCTCCGGACAGAGCGACCGTCACATGCTCACGCGCGAGCTGGGCGACCAGGAACGTTGGAATCTGAGAGGAATCCGCGAACGGCTCGTCGTACAGCGCCGGCAACCGTGGGATGACATCACGTGCTTCGGCAGACGTCACCATCAACTCGGTGTGCTCGGTGCCAAGATGCTGTGCGACCGACCGCGCGTACTTGGCCTCGTCGTACCGCGGCTCCTCGAATCCGATCGAAAATGTGCGGACAGGGTGATCGAGCTGCCGCTGCATCAGGGCCACAATCGCGGAAGAATCGACACCGCCCGACAAAAATGCTCCCAGAGGTACATCCGCCATGAGCCGCATCCTGACCGCCTCGGCGAGCAACCGGTCAAGTTGCTCGACCGCCTCGTCGCTCGTGCCGGTGAAGCAATCCGTGACGCCGCGCTGCGCAACATCCTTCACGCTCCAATAGGAAGTTGATGTCGGCGTGCTGGGCGTGTCATTGGCGTCGACTGTCAAGCAATGACCTGGCTGCAATTTCGAAATACCGCGGTAGATCGAATGCGGACCCGCGACGTAGCTATGTTGCAACAGCGAACACAACGCATCGCGGTCGATCACAGCGTCGAACGCGGGATGCGCGGCCAGTGCTTTCAATTCCGATCCGAACACAAATTGCTCGCCCAGCCAACCATAATATAGCGGCTTAATGCCCAAGCGATCCCGGGCCAACAGCAGGCGGCGAGCGGCGACATCCCAGACCGCCAAGGCGAACATGCCATTGGTCCGGGCCAGCGTCGCCTCGAGTCCCCAACAGGCGATCGCTTCAACCAGGGTCTCAGTATCGGAATGACCGCGAAACGACACGCCGGTCGTGGCGAGCTCCTGGCGCAGTTGCAGGTGATTGTAGATCTCACCGTTAAAGACCAGCACGTGTTGTCCGCCGGACGACGTCATCGGCTGCCGTCCGCCGCTCGTAAGGTCGATGATCGCAAGACGTTGGTGAGCCAGTCCGATCCCGGCGCTGGCGTCGACCCATTGATCCTGGTCATCCGGCCCACGGTGCGCCAGCGCCTGCCCCATGCCGGCGGCGATCGCGCGGAGCGCATGATCGCTCTGTCGCCGAGCAGGGTCGAACAGTCCAGCAACTCCGCACATGGGTCAGGCCTGCCCTCCGCGGCAATCCGCTGAAAATGGGGGGCCGTCGGGTGCGGCCCTGCGGAAAACGCCGTCCCACCGCGCATGGAATGTTGCTTCGCTGAAGCGGTTTGTCACCTCGGCGGCACGGCCAGCATATTCCTGGCGGGTCCGATCGGAGGCCATCAATTCGTCCAACGCGCCGGCGAGCGCATCGACATCTTGGGGCTCGACTAACAGGCCATCGATTTGATGCCGAATGATCTCCGCCGGACCTGTGGGGCAGTCGAAGCTGACGACCGGGATGCCGCACGCCATGGCGTCGAGCACCACATTGGGAAACCCTTCGTAACGCGACGATAGCACAAACAGGTCCGCACGCGCAAATTCACTGGCCGGATCGTCGGTCCAACCGGGCAGGTGGATGCGACCAGCAAGGTCGAGTTGCCTGATCTGTTGTTGCAGTGCATCGCGCTGGGGCCCTTCGCCGAAGACATCAAGTCGCCACTCGGTATGTCGCGTCGCCAACTGTGCGAAGGCGGCGATCAACAGGTCGAACCCCTTTTGTGGCACCAATCGCCCCATGGCAACCAGGCGCCGTGGAGACGTGGCGCGGTCCTCGGCAGCTTGATTCGCTTGCGGCGTATCTGGACGAACCTCCGGAGCTACGGCATTGGGAATCACGTAAACCGGTCGCCCAGCGACCAGTGGTTGCACGACGTCCCGAATCGCTACGGTCTGCACAACTGCGGCAAAGCACCGACGGTACAGCGTTTGGCGCAGCAGCGACCAGGCGCGGCCGAGCGGATGATGCCGCGGATCGACGCGATCGCAGATGATCACGCGGAGCCGCAGACCGAGCGTGGCCAGCAGCGTCAGCACGTTCATCTGGTCGGTGAAGCTGATGACGAAATCCGGTTGCGCCGCGAGTAACGCGAGCCGCAGAGCCCGGGCGCGACGGAAGTTGTTCTTGATCGCCGAAAGCGGGCCATGCGACTGCCCCATCACATCCAGGCCCACCCGTTCGACGCTGTCCGAAACCTGATAGACGTCGGTCTCTGCCGCCGCCAAGGTGACCAATGTCACCTGCTGACCGTGGCGCGACCAATGATTGGCCATGTGAGTCAGAACACGTTCGGCACCACCACCGGACAACGCGTGGATCACCAACGCGAGTCGATGCGGGCGGGACGTGTCTTCCGGTTGCGAAGAGGCCATGCGGGTCGCGTTCAGCGAGTTGAAAATGAAGTCGCGGTTCGTCGGTCGTGTGAATCAGGCGGCGGCGCGCAGCGGGAAAGCAAGTACAGCACGGTCCATCACGGTGACTCGTCGCAAGAAGTATCACCCGCATAGGCCAGCACCCGCAAGGCCGGAAGCAAGCGGGGCAATCGTTTCAGGTTCCGCGCGATGAAAGACGGGTCGCGAGGTCCGGAACCCAGCAAGTAATTCCAGGCGACCAGGCGGCGAAACTGCCGCTCCCACTGGCGGACGTGCGCGGCAGGGAATCGTTCCCGGAAGGCGTCGCTGCGCATCAGACGTGCAGCCCGCGCAATGACATCGATCGCTTGGCGCGGTTGATCTTTGGCCTGCTGGCTGTAGCTGGCCGGCAAGCGATAGTCGACCGCAAAATCCTCAGGCACGTAACATGCCCCGAACTTGAGTCCGATGGCCCTGGCCGCGAACGTGTCGGCCCACGGTCCCAACTCGGCGCGGTACCAACCCACCTCCTCGAAGGCACTGCGGCGGTAGATCGTGGCGGCCGATGCCGAATGTGAGGCGAGTTCCACATCGAGGTAATCAGAAAGAAACCGCGTCGGGTCCGCGAACAGGCGTTCACCCCAACGGCGCACTTCGACGCTTCCAATGACCGAATCGTGTTCATTCTTGACGACCAGCTTGCCGAACACCAACCCTGCTTGGGGAAACAGTTCAGCCATCTCCATCGCTCGCTCGAAGAACGTCGGAAACCGATCGTCGTCGGCGGCGGCGGCATGAATATAGTCGCCGGTGGCGGCTTCGAAGAGCCGGCGGTTTGCCTCGTTGACGCCCACGTTTTGCGCGCTGCAAATCAGCCGCAGGAACGGATAGCGAGGCAGGTAGGACTCGATCACCTCGACGCTGTTGTCGGTCGAGCCATCGTCCAGGATCAGAAATTCATCCGGCGGCCGCGTTTGATTTGCGTTGGCCTCGATCGACCGCGGCAAATACTTCGCGTGATTGTAATTCGGCATCACGACGGTGAGCGTGGGGCGGGACATGATCAGCGAGTATGCTCCATCTCCGCAAGGTAGCTTTGAATGCCCGACGTCACTCCGCGAAAGGCAAGGTCCGAAAACCGTTGCTGCAAGCTGCGTGAATCAAAAACCAGGTCGTGATCTCGGTCAGGATTCGTCGGACTCGGCTCGATCAGCTCGGACAACGCCTCCCGAGACAATTCAAGCTGTGACGCGACCGCCTTCGCGACCGAGCCGATGGCCATACTGTTCCCGGTCGCCACGTTCAACGTCGCGGTGACCGGCCTTGCGATCAGCGCCTCGATAACCGCACAGAGATCATCAACGTGGACAAAATCGCGACGCACATTCCCACCGCCGCTCAATTGGATCGGCCGTCGCGCAGCCAATTGCCGGCAAACCACGCCGACGACGCTGCGTCCGCCGTCGGTCGCACCGTAGATGCCGGGCAACCGTAGACACGCAATTGGATATCCGTTGCTCCCGATGCGATTCAGCATCCGTTCACACGCCAACTTGGCAAGCCCGTAGTAGGTCGTCGGCTGCGGGCAGGTCTGTTCGGTAATCGGTAGTTCCGCCGCGGGAAGTCCATACACATCAGTCGAACTGAGAAAGACCACGCTGCGTGGGGCAGCCGGAGCGATCGCTTCCAACAAGTTTCGCACCATCGTCACATTCGCTTGAAATACGGACCACGAATCGCCCGCCAGGCGCGAAATGCCCGCACACACAACGACCGTCGTTGTCGCGTTCACGTGCGCAAGTTGCTGCCGCGTGCGGTTCAGATCGCACAAGTTACACGCCTGCGAGGAGAGCGACGTGACCTGATAACGGCCGTAGGACGCGATCACAGCCGGCTGCGCACAGAGTCGATCCGTCAGTCGCTGGCCAATGAAGCCGGACCCGCCGAGGACTACGACATCGGTCAGAGCGGCGCTCATGGTGATCCGCCCGCAGCTGGCAGTTGATCGTGTAATGCCTCGGCCAGCGCTTCGCCGAGCAGCGCGTACCCTGCCGGCGTCATATGATCGTCGGTCTGCAAGTACAGCTCCTCGCCAGCCGCCTGACGTTCTCGAAACGTCGATAACGGATCAACACACAGAATCTTTTCCTTCTCGCAAAATGTGCCAAGCCAGTCGTTGACGACGCGCGACGTGGTCATCTGTGGATTGGTCTCGCAACCACGTTGCTCGAGAAAGTCGACCCACCGCTGGGAAACCAGGTGGGCATTCGGAATGGCCAGGATCACCAGCGGGACGTTGATGGCATCGGCCGTCGCCTTGATTTCGCGGAGCAGTCCTTCGCACAATTGCCACTCGAATTGCATCGTCTCGAACGACTCGGGACGGGTCGCCAATGAATCGGCGGCTCCTGCCGGATGCAGAATGATCGCTCGGACCAACCACGGATTCATCCGCCACTGGAGTCCGCGATCGACCCATCCGTCACGCGTTAATGTGTCGTAACGCGCGGCTGCCGCGGCCGGATCTTTCGCCGCGGCGATCGCCTGGCCAATCGCAGTGGGGTCGAGTGGATTCGGTTCGTTAAAGACGGGGCCCCGTTTCCCCGTGGCTGTGCCGGCGGCAGCTGCGCCGTCGGTGGAGGAGGGATTCGCCAGACCAACGTAACACAAGCGCGCGATAAACGACTTCATGGTCAGTCGCTCGAGCCACGAGGCATGTGCTTGACCAGTATGTTCCGCCAAGGCCCGTTCGACATCCGCTGCGTTCTCGAGACGAGCAGGGGGAATGACGGGGCAATCGTTTCCAACCAGGAAGCCGATCACGATCATGTCCGGACGTAATTGGCTGGCGTATTGACGCAGATACTTTAAATAGTCATGGGGCCCGGCGCCGGGACGCCCCATATTGATGACTTCCAGATCGGTTCGGCCATACACATCGCGAAGCGTGCGTTGCGCGACCTGGGCATATGCCTGTTCGTATTCTACACCCCATCCAAACGTCATCGAGTCGCCGATGATCACGGCTCTCCGAAGACCGGGATGCGCGGCGGAAATCATCTCCGGCTCACGCAGGCCCTGACGGTTGGTCACCACTTGGATATCGAAATCGTCGGTTTGAAATCGCACATCGAGTTGCCGCGGATTGATTTCCCAGGTGGCGTACGTGCCGATGCCAGTGACGGCAGCCACGATCTCCACCAGCACCAGGGTGACGGTCGTCGCAACACCCGCCAAGATGAATTTCAGGACCAACTCTCGCTGCCGCTTTTTTGCTTGGCCAATCAGCGCCAGGACGCATTCGCAACAGATGACCACTAGCGCAAAATCGAACAGGCAGAGCAGGATGGCAGGTGTTGGCAACACACCAATCCTGATGATCGCCGCCACAACCATTACCCACAGCAGCGGTGGCAATACCACCGCCAACCAGTACAGCGGGCGGATTCGGTGGAGCGACGCCAGCACGGCGAACAGTCGCAATCGACCGGCGCCGGCGCGGAGGATGGCGTAGGCGACGCAACCGGCAAGCAGCAGCCCGGCGGCATAGCCGAGCAGTACGACGAAATATCGCATCGACCAGAGGCCAAACACCTCGGGCCCCCCACTGCGTCGCGTGACCAGCAGTGCAAACGGAGGCCAGAGCAACACGAAGGCTGCCAGCAGAAACCTGTCGATCGCGTGTCGAGGTGCCTTGAAAATCATGCGGTAGGCGTCAGGGTTGGTGAGGCTGGTTGCGTGAACCGTGGTCCGAATTGGACCGCGCCTGGCTGTTCGTTTAACGCTTGTCTTCAATGGTTTGGCCCGCTGCCAGCTTGCCTGGCAGGAACCTGCGATTCAAGAGTGAGACCATTGACGACCGGCGCGTGGCACGCCAGGTTGGCGCGGTCCACCTAATCTTTGTCGGCGCGAAGCACGGAGACGAACGCTTTCTGCGGGATGTTCACGCGTCCGAATTGCTTCATCTTGGCCTTACCCTTCTTCTGTTTGTCCAACAGCTTGTTCTTGCGAGTGACGTCGCCGCCGTAAAGTTTTTCGGTCACATCTTTACGGTACGGCTGGATCGTGGATCGGGCGATGATCTTGCCGCCAATGACACCTTGGATTGGGATCTTGAACTGGTGGCGGGGAATGGCTTCGGCCAACTGCTCGCAATAATGAAGGGCCCGAATTCGCGCCTTGTCACGGTGGACCAGGTAGGAGAGTGTGTCGACCGGTTCCTTGTTGACCAGAATGTCGACCTTGACGACGTCGGTATCCCGATACTCGATCGGATCATAGTCGAACGATCCGTATCCTCGCGTGATCGTCTTGAGCTTGCCATAAAAGTCGAACAGGACCTCGCCCAGCGGCATTTCGCTCGTCACCTCAACCCGTCCGGCCGTGAGGTAGTTCATCGTCTGGCTCTCCGAGCGATGTTCTCGGCAGAGTTCCATCACGGGCCCAACGTATTCCTCGGGAGTCAGGATCGATGCCTTGATGTAGGGTTCGGTGGCGGAGTCGATCTTCATCGGGTCCGGCCAGTAGCTCGGGTTGTCAACATCGATGGTCGTACCATCTTTTAAGGTCAACTTGTATTTCACCGATGGGGCGGAGATGACCAGACCAATGTCAAATTCTCGTTGCAGGCGTTCCTGAACGACGTCCAGGTGCAGCAGGCCCAGAAATCCGCAGCGAAACCCAAAGCCGAGGGCGGCGGAGCTATCTTTCTCGTACGTCAGGGCGGCGTCATTAATCGCCAACTTATCCAGCGCCTTGGTGAGATCCTTGTATTCGTCAGTGCTCATCGGGTAGATCGAAGAAAACACGACCTGCTTGGCCGCCTGGTATCCCGGAATCGGCTCGGCGGCCGGGCGATCAAGGAGTGTGATCGTATCACCGATTTCAATATCACGCACGCTCTTTACGCCCGCCACAATGTAACCGACCTCGCCGGCGCACAGCTGTTTCTTGGGAATGAGCTTGAACTGGTTATAGCCCAACTCGTCGACCGTAAAGTCGCGATCGGCATGCATGAAATGAATGGTATCACGCGTCTTGAGCGTGCCTTCCATGATGCGACATTGCAGAATCACGCCCCGATACTTGTCGAAGTAAGCGTCGAAGACGAGGGCTTTCAACGGCGCATCGGGGTCGCCCTGAGGGCTGGGCAGCTTCGCCACGATCCCTTCCAGTACGTGTTCGATGCCCTCGCCAGTCTTGGCTGAAACCGGTATCGCCTCGAAGGGATCGAGCCCCAAATCCGCATCGATTTCCTCCCGCGCCCGGTCGACATTGGCGGACGGCAGATCAATCTTGTTGATCACCGGCAAGAGCTCGAGATCATACTCCATCGCCAGGTAGAGATTGGCAACCGTCTGCGCTTCAACTCCCTGCGAGGCATCAACAACAATCAGCGCACCTTCACACGCCATCAGGGAACGGCGTACTTCATGCGAGAAATCAACGTGGCCAGGGGTGTCGATGAGATTCAGCAGATACTCTTGCCCGTCAGGCGCCTGGTAGGAAAGCGTGACGGAATTGCTCTTGATGGTAATGCCCCGCTCACGCTCGATATCCATCGAATCGAGCATCTGGTCGTGAAACTCGCGCTGGGTCACCCCGCCACAGGACTGGATCAGGCGGTCGGCCAGAGTCGATTTCCCGTGATCAATATGGGCGATAATGCAGAAATTCCGGATATGTTTCATGCGACGGGTACTTGTAGAAGAATGGGCTGAGGCGTTGTTGGCAGCCAAAATTCTAGTAAATAAGGCTAGTGGCCGACAGGGAGCCAGATTTTCGAGACCGGTTCATACCCGGTTTCCCAGGGACCCGAACGGGGAGTATCCCAGAGCTTGTGTGCGGGGAATCGATCGCAGGGTCCGGTCCCCCGTCGATGCCACCTGTAGGGATGGCAAGCTCGCCGGCGGCGGATACAACATATTGGATTCACCGTTCGCCCTTCGTTAACGCGAAAAATTCGAGTTAGCTGGGACCACGGTCGTGTGAAGTGTCAGCGAGAGGTGATGCCGTAACATCGGAGTTCCCTCAGCTGCATTTTTTGAAGTTACGCTGACGCGACAGGCGTTCGTTCCTGTAACCCGAAGCGTCAGTTCTAAAGTTTTGGCGTTGCGCCAACGAGCCGCATAGCGGCGGCAGGCAAGAGCCTGGGGTGCCAACTGACATGCCTGCGGTATTAGCAAAGTCGCAACTTCACAACTCACACGTCGGGTAACGACTGGCACAACAAACCTGAATCCAAGGTATCCCGGAGCACAAGGCCCCATTGCGACGTCCACATTTGAGCTCCGTCTCTCACACCGAATTGCCAACCTCCGAGTGAAAGCCACCCATCATGAAACAGCCACCACGTCCCCTTTCCCTCCTGCTCGTGGTCGCGTCGCTGATATCACCATTCGCTCTCGCCAGCGCCGCACCGCCCACCGACCGCAAGCCGAACTTCATCTTCGTCCTTAGCGACGACATTGCCCAGGGCGATCTCGGTTGCTATGGGCAGAAGCTGATCCAGACGCCGCGGCTCGATCAGATGGCCGCTGAGGGGACTCGTTACCTCCAGGCGTATTGTGGAACCAGTGTTTGTGCGCCCAGTCGTTCGTCCTTCTTTACTGGCCTGCACTCGGGACATTGCCCGGTGCGCGGGAATTACGAAGTTCCTCCGGAAGGCCAATTGCCGTTGCCCGATCAGACCGTCACGATTGCCGAGGTCGCCCGAGCCGCCAACTATTCCACGGCGACGTTCGGCAAATGGGGGATGGGCTTTTTCGACTCCAGTGGTAGCCCACAAAAACAGGGTGTGGATCATTTCTTCGGATATAACTGTCAGCGCCACGCCCATTCTTACTTTCCCACTTATCTCTATGACGACGATCAGCCCTTTGCCTTACCCGGCAACGATGGGCTCACCGTGGGCCAAACTTACGCTCAGGAGCTGATCCAAGACGACATGGTCCAGTGGGTGCGCGATCACGCCGACCAACCCTTTATGATGTTCTATGCGATCACGCTTCCTCATGGACGACACGAAATTGACGACTACGGTATCTACCGCGACAAGCCGTGGACGGAACAGCAACGGGCTTATGCGGCTCAGGTCACCCGCGTCGATTCGGATATGGGAGAACTGGTTGACACCTTGCGGGAGTTGGGGATTGCCGAGCATACGCTGATCGTGTTTTCTGGAGACAACGGTTCGTCGTTCAGCCCGCGGTCGGAAATCGGAAAGCGATTTGATCAGGCCAGCAATGGTCTGCGAGGCTTTAAGCGCGGCATGTACGAAGGTGCGCTGCGGCAGGCCGCATTGGCGTGGTGGCCCGGCATGGTCCCCGCAGGGCGCGTCGATGATCAGCCCTGGGCCTTTTGGGATCTGATGCCAACGTTTGTCGAACTGAGCGGGGCGACGCCGCCGGCAGGCTACGAAACCGATGGCCTCTCGCTGGTCGAGTACCTTAAAGGCGGGAACGCACCTTCGCGTGAGTATTTCTACTGGGAATTACATCTGGGCAATCGACCGGTTCAGGCAGCGCGATTTGGTCAATGGAAGGCGGTCCGCAACGGTTTTGACAAGCCGATCGAAATCTATGACTTGCACCTGGATGCCGCCGAATCGAACGACCTGGCGAAATTGCGTCCGGACCTGGTTGAGAAGGCCGAGACCATTCTCAAGGCAGCCCACCGGCCGGATCCCAACTGGCCACTGACCCACCGGACAGAAGCTCAAAACGCCAGTGCCAAACAAGCCTGGGCGATCAAACGCGAGCGGGATCGTTCCAAGTGGGTTCCGCCACACGCCCTGCGCTTGCGCAAGTAGGAATGCCCCGCTGTTCAGGAGAGGTCCAGGCGATTGGTCCGATGGCGAAACTCGACACGATCCACGCCCGTTGGCGGCGCTGTGTCGGTTGAGAAAAGGTCATCGAGCAACCCCTGGGCGTCGTCCGCTGTACGGCTCAAATCCTCCAACCACATTGACCGCATCAGACCGGTCCCATGGAATAGGCTGGAGTCCAGGCAGCCCAGCACGCCCGACGCAAGTTTGCGATTGAGGTCGGCATTGGGCCTGGTCTCCGAAAGACTGGACTGATAGGCGACCCGGAGCGCGGCAAGCGTTAGCGATCGTTGCGTTTGCCCGGCTGGGCCGGGATGCCATTGGGTGGAAAATTCTTGTAACCGGTCCGGGCGAAAGGCGAACTCGGCGACATCTGACGGTGCACCCGTCAGGCTCAACAACATGTCCACCCAGCGTTCAGTCAGTTTCCTGAGCCGATTCAAACTGACCGAGTCTTCAATTCTCAGGCCATGCCCGTAGACAAGCAGATTTAGTGCGCGTGAGCGGGCCTCCATTTGTCCTGAAACGACGATCCGGACGATGGGAGTCAGTTCGTCTCGGTCGTGGCGCGTCTCGTGAGCACAGCAGACCGCTGCGAAGACGCGGCAGAGTACATCGCTGGACAGAATCTCCTCCAGCGTGGGACGAATCGAAGTCCAGAGCCCTCCTGCCTGCTCGGTTGCGGACGAGCAGACACGTAATGAATGTTGCTTCATCGCTCGCGACCAGCGGGCGCTGCGACATTGGGCGGCCGACCAGTAGGCAGCCGCGCCGTCACTGCGCAGGTGCCGCTCGTGTGAAATCAGAAGCTCGCCGCGTGTGGCGAGCATTCCAGCTAACTCGATGAGTTCTCGGGTGTGCATGCTGTCAATACTGAGCGGTGCAAAGGTCAAGGCGCGGACAAGCTGGTTCGGCGGCACCCCCATATCTTCGCCGAGGCGGACGCCCAAACCCCGGAGCAGGT
>JAUIHJ010000117.1 GCA_030432015.1 bacterium | reverse complement strand
AGCCAGCCAGGTCGACTCATCGACACGGCCGTTGGCTGTCAATTTTCGGTCTGCTTGCAGCCGCATCACTGCGGCTTCGGTCTGCGCGCCGAAATCGCCGTCAACAGACAGGTTGGGCGAGGGGTCGAGCACCTTGTTCAGTGTACGCTGTAGCTGTTCGACCAGCCTCCCGGTGGCACCGATCTGCAACATGGTCTCGTCAACAGCCGGTTTTGCTGTGGGACTAAAGTGGTTGAAGGTCAGTCGACCGACCTGCGCACAAAGATCGCTTGCCTGATTGTCGGCCCGCCACGACATGTCTTCGTTCTCGGCGGTTAACACGCAGATCGCGATCGGTCCGCCAGGTGTGTACATGATGCCCGCATCGCAACGGGCTTTCGCGACCGCGCCGCTCTTGTGGGCGACCCGTGTCCCGGGCGGGAGGTCGCGGACCAACTTGCTGCGGTCATCGCAATGGGTGAGGTGTTCGAGCATCGCGGCCGACGCGGATTCGCTCGCCAGTTCTCCACTGTGCAACTGCCCAAGCAGCCGCACCATTTCCGAGGCGGTCGTCGAGCCCAGGCCAAATTGGAGACTTCGTTCCGGAAAGACCGATGTGTCGCGACGAAATACCTTGGCGTGTAACTTGGTGTTTGCCAATCCCATCCGTGCCATTTGGTCAGCGGTCGCGCGGATTCCAATCTGGTCCAAGACAAGATTGGTTGCCGTGTTATCCGAATAGACGACCATCAGCCGTATGGCGTCCCGCAAGCTCAATTGCACGCCAGGCGAGAAATGGGTGGTCAAAATACCCGATCCTGGCACTTTATCTTCCTCCCGCAGGACGATCATCTGATCCAGGTTTACGTCGTTCGCGGCCGCTTGGCGATACGCTTCAATCATGACCGGCAACTTGATCAAGCTGGCCGTCGGCATTGGGACGTCGGCCCGATACGAAAAGGACTCGCCGGTTTCCAAGTGCTTGACGGCAATGGCAACCTGGCCCCGATGCGCGTCGGCCAGCGGTGTCAGTTTGTCGCCCAGATCGCCTTCTGCCGAGTTGGCCGCCAGCATTGCAAGGGTCATTCCGCACAAGGCGTTGCGTACATTCTTGATCATGTTGCGTCCTTTCCGCCTGCCTGGCGGTACCGGGTGCGCCGCGCAGGCGCGAAATCCTGATCACGGACTCTCTACCGAGCCGCTCGGCGATCAATTAAACTCAGTCGCCAGGGTACTGTCCAGCAACGGGCACGCCCACTCAAGGCTCGTGTGTTTTCGAGACGGCGCGATTCGTAACCCAATACGTTCGTTTCGAAGTTGCGCCAATTCGCCGCGCAGCCAGACCACAATTCCCCGGGGTTTGCCTCCCGGGCTGCAACCTGACATGCCTGCGGCATTTACCAAGGCGCAACTTCAAAACGCGTGAGCGAGGGACAAACTACGCGTCGACGTACGAGAATTTCCTTCCTCACCCAACCGCAAGCCGCATGACGACGAATCCATACGCAGCACCGGCCGACGTTGGCGAAGTTGTGAATCGCGCCGAGCGTGAGATTCACAGTGTCGTCCGCACCTTCCGCTTGACCGCGAGATTCGCCATCGCGGAAGCGCTGGTGTTTTCTCTGAGCACGCTCGTATCCGTGGTGAGGCTCAATGCCGGTTATTCTGTCGCCATTCTGTATGCCGTGATCAACGCGGCCACGATTGTTTGTGCGATATTTTACTTGCGTGCTGCTGCTAGAATGTCGCGGAAGGAGCTTGCTGCGTTGACGACGGCTCGCCGGTTGAGCCTGTTAATGGTCGTGAGCTTTCCGCTCTTTCCGATTGGACTAACCTGCTTTCCCGTGTTCGCGGTCGTTGGCACGCTTTGCTATCGAAAGGTCACTCGCTACTATCGCGAATTTTGTGAGGTCCCCGCGTGATGAACTCGCAACCGATCGCCCACACATCTTCAGGGGCCGGCGTGATTTGGTTCACCGTCGTGCAGCTGCCGGTTCTTGCCATGCTGGTAGCGCTGCACGGTGCGACACTGGCCTGGGGTGATGACGCGCCGCTCGACCGCCACGCGGAGACCGAACCGGTGAACCGCGCCATCGCTTATCTCAGCACCGAGATCACAACTTGGAACCAGGAACATACGTGTTTTTCCTGCCATCATAGTGGCGATGCGATCCGTGCCCTGATGGCCGCGCGACGGCGCGGCTTCCCGGTTGACTCCCAGGAGATCGGCCGGACGATTGCCTGGCTGAGACAGCCACAAGGTTGGGCGAAGAATGGGCCGGACGGCGAATTCAATGATCGCCGCTTGGCGAGTCTGCAGTTCTCCGCAGCCTTGGCAGCAGCAGAATCCGAGCGGGAATCCGGGCATCGCCCGTTGCTGGACGCCGGGAAACTGCTGACGCGTGACATTCAAGCGGATGGCAGTTGGCCAAGCGAGCAGGTCGGTACGATCGGCTCGCCAATCACCTACGGGCCGTTTTTGGCGGCTGTGCAGGCGAGAAATGTCCTGCGGCAAGCGGGCTTACCACGGTTCGCGGCGGAGGTGGATCGTACAAACCAATGGCTCCGCGAGGCGAAGCCGAAGTCCGTCTTGAATGCCGCGGCGGTCTTGTGGGGCCTTGCGGGCGATCAACACGACGACGCGGCAGCCACGCGCAGACGCTGCCTGGACCTGATCCGTGCCGGTCAAAGTCGGGACGGAGGGTGGGGGCCGTACGTTACCGCTGCCACGGAACCCTTCGATACGGCCGTCGTGATGTTAGCGCTCGATGCCACTGGCGCCACGGGCACGCAGGCGATGATCCGCGGCGGCCGCGACTTCCTCGTCACAAGGCAGTTGCCGGATGGGAGTTGGCCGGAAACCACACGTCCTGCCGATCGCGAGAGTTATGCGCACCGCGTGTCCACCACGGCCTGGTGCCTGCAGGCGCTCCTGATCTCGTCAGGGAAGTCGACGCGTTAAGGTCGTCCGCCTCGCCACAATCTGACTAACGAATCACAAATGGAATAGGCACTGCCGCGGGCGTCGAGACTCGATCGACTTGATTGAAGACATCGACTTCGAACGGCTGGCCGATGCTGTTACCAGCCAGGTCTTCCAGAGCTGCATCAACCACCAGCGAATATTCGCCCGCCGCCCAATCATCCGCTGGTTGAAAACTCCATTGGCTTTCCTGTTTCG
The DNA here is from genome assembly GCA_030432015.1 of bacterium. Taxonomy (GTDB): domain Bacteria; phylum Planctomycetota; class Planctomycetia; order Pirellulales; family Pirellulaceae; genus ARS98. Next base: position 11,131 of record JAUIHJ010000117.1, on the reverse strand, counting down.
AAATCACCATCTTGCCGGGAACGGTGTCCTTACCCTGTTGTACCGTCAAGACGCGTTGGAGCATGGCATGATCCAGCGGTTCACCAAACGAGACGACCAGCGGCTGACGGCTCTCCGCGGCGGGCGCGACGATCTGCCAGTTGCTCGGCGCTGGCTGCACGTCATCGGGCGCGGCCACTTTGAAGCGTTTGTAGTGCGCTGCGTGAAGCGGCTGTCCGCGCGCATCACGCCACGCACGGTCGACAACCAGCGTGTACGACCTGCCCTCGATCAGCGACGGACCGAATAATTCCCTTGGCTTGAGTCCGCGTTTGATCCGCCCAGGGTCAAAAAACAGCGTGAACCGAGTGCCGGCTGGATCCCACAACTCTTCTCCCAACTCGAGAAAAGGAAAGTCGACTTCGTCGCCTTGATCATCGAGCAGTTTTACGCGGTCGTACGCCTCGCCGCGGCTCATGGGCGACGAGAAGTGGAGGTAGAATTTCAGTTGATTCTCCGGCAGCAAACTGGCCGTCGGGAAGACGGCCACGATGCGTGTCGCCGGTTGTTTCGGGGCGGCGGCAAGGGAAAATTCGCGGACAAGCGTCAGCGCCTGTTCGGCGTTCTTGGTAATCACAGCAACACGGTAGGTGGTCCCACGGCGAAGCGGATAGCGCGGCACAAACACGACCGCCCCCTCCTCGACAAAATAGTCTCCCAGCATGGGGCGCGCCGCAACACGCGCGGCTGCAGGCCCAGCGTCCGCGGCCTCGGTGTTTGGTGACTCGGCGTCGGTGACTACCGTCACGGACATCGTCGCGTGCCATGCCTCGGAGTTGTCGGCGCCGACCGCCGACAATCGACGCAGGGTGGACTGGGGCAGCCCAGTCACGATGAATCGTTGCTCTTCCGCGCGGGGCGATCTCTCTCCGTCAAGGCGAATCGTCACGCTGGATTCGCCGGACGCCGTGCGAGTATCTTGCCCCGCGAGCTCCGTCGCGACCCCCAACCCCAGCGTCAGCAATAAGCCGATCGAAGCCAATGGACGCAATAAATGGTGACTGAACATCCGATTCTCCCCAATTGCATCTGCTCCGCGTTTGGCAATCGCGCCGTCAGGCAGTATGTCCCATCGCATGCAACGCACAGAAGGCTGAAGGCGTCAGCCCTCAGCCTTCTGGGTTGCTCGTGCCTGTTCGATCCGAACTTACGGCAGGGCGATCGTGCTCAGGTTGGCCGCACCGCTCTCGTCAACGACCAACGCAATGGCATGCGTCGCATTCAGACGATCGAGTTGCGTGACGCCTTTCAGCGCCTCGATGGTCTCGTATTTGAGGCCGGCGGTTCCCGCGATTCGGCTTGTGATTCCTTCGATCTCGCCAATCTCGTCCGTCGTGACCTTCATCACGCCGCGGCTGGTGTTGGCGATCAGGAGGTAGTCTTTTCCGTCTTGCTGGTAGACGAACATGTCAAGCGGATTATTGCGGTTACCAAGTTCCGCAATCGTCGTCCCTTTGAGCTTCTTGCCAGCTTGCAAGTCAGCAACCTTGAACTTCACCAGCGGTGTGCAGGTATAGGCCGCCAGCAAGTGGTTCTCATTGCCGATCTTGTACGACGTGAATGTCCGCACGGGCGAACGGGTCTCGAAGCCACCGTGAGCACCGTGATAAATCTCGACACTCGTACCGCCGGCGGCCGCTTTGAACGGAAACGGGATGGCCGTCAACTTCGACGCAAATTCTTCATTGGAAAGGCCCGCGACAAACAACTGGCCATCGACGAACCCCAGATCGGTGATCGACTGAGTGCGTTTATTCGAGCGACGTCGTCCTTCGCCGGTGACGGCGTCGGCCGGCGGGTTGGGCAGCGTTGCTTTGGAGAAAGCGACCTTCTTGAGCGAGACTTCGCTGAGGCGATTGGCGGCGTCGATTCGCAGCAACACGGGGGTGGCGTCAGGGCCGCGGCCGCGCGAGACCGACAAGTAAACATTGCCGCTCTGCGGGTTGACCGCCAAGTCGTTAATCGAAACGTCACGCGCTTCCGTACCCAGCATGTCGGCCACGGCTTTACCAAGATTCTTAATCTCGAACTTGGCGCCCGAAGGATCGCCAGTGGTGTCCTCGGTGTCCAACGCAAAGACCGTCGCCTGCTTGGCATCCGCGACAAAGAGGATGCCGTCCGGCCCAAACGCCAACGCGCCGGCGCTCTTCAAGCCGGGGCTGCCTGTTTCCAGGCCGTACTTACTTTCGGCCTGAACCGTGTAGGCACAACAGATTGCTGCAACCGTCAACAACATGGTCTTCCGGAACATTGTGAACTCCTTAAAGGGCCTGTTTAGTAGAACGCGATTCTAGATTTAACGCCGCGTGGCAGGAAACGTGTCGAAAAAAATGGCGGCCACTGGTCGCTCGGGGACCGCTCAAGTTTCGGCACAGAGACCAGCACGATCCGTTCGCCACTGTCGCTGCACGATGAGACAGATCCACGAGTCCTCCGCTCTTCCTGGAATTTGAGAAACCAAAAGATCCGGCACGAAACCCGACGAATGTGGATTATCTCTGAACCAGATCGCCAAGCAAGCGACCGGCGAAAATTTCTCGGAACCCAGTCAGCAACCGCATTCCGTCACGGCGTCATTTCGTCTTGGCGGCCGGCTTGGCCAGGCACCACAGGTGCCGCTGGGAACGAAGGAATATCCGACCTTGCGAGATTGCCGGGGATGCCAGCCCGCCGGCAATAAGTTGGTTTTCTGCGGCGATGTGGACGCTCCCATCCGCTGGCAGCACGTATGTCTTACCAGCTTCATTGGTCACCAGCAGATGGCCTGCCGCAATGACCGGCGAGGCAATAAATTTGCCCGCCAGCCGCTGGCGAAATAGTCGCTTTCCAGTCGTCGCCTCGTAGCAATTAAGGATCCCCAGCGAGTTGAGTACGTACAAGCGGCCAGCGTAGAATACGGGCGAGCAGACGTAGGGGCCTCCTCGCTCGTGCAACCATGACACATGGCTGGCTGTGACGTCGCCGCGACCGCCCGGGCGAATTGCCAAGAGCGGTCCGTCTTTGCCAGAGGTCGCGAAGATCAAGCCCGCCCCGTACACCGGCGATGGCGTGACCCACCCCGTCATGCCGCGTACATGCCACCGAAGTTCGCCCGTGGTCAACGAATAACCTCGGACTTCGTCTTGCGCGTTGACCACCAGGTCGCCAGAGTCGGAGTTGGAGTCGGAGGGGACGACAATCGGCGTGCTCCACGATCGTTCCAGTCCACGTCGTTCCTTTTTCCAAACCTGCTCGCCAGTCGCCACTTGCAGGCAAATCAGAAACGAATCGAACGTTCGGTAGAATTTTCCGTCATGGTCGCACAACTGAAGCACGCGATCGCCGACCAGGATTGGCGAACTGGCGATCCCGAGTTCGGATTCAAATTCGTCGAAGTCTTGATGCCACAGTTGTTGGCCGCCCATATCGTAAGCCACCAGGCCGGCGTTGCCAAAGAAGGCAACGACCTGTCGACCGTTGGTTGCCGGCGTGGCCGCCGCGTGTCCGGTCAGCGATGATGTGATCTCCGGATTCTCATCGCTGATCTCACGAGTCCATCGGCGGCGACCCGTGTCGCGGTCCAGGCAATGGAGTTGACGTCGGGTGCCGTCCTCGAGAGCCGAGGTGACGAAGACTCGCTCGCCCCAGACGATGGGGGACGAACTCCCCTCACCCGGGATCTCGACCTTCCAGGCCACGTTTTCGGTCGTCGACCAGCGCAGGGGCACGTCTTGCTCGGTGGAGACGGCGGCCCCCTGTGGGCCGCGCCAGCGGGGCCAATCGTCGGCCGGCAATTGGACGGAGCTAACCGCATGGCCGATCGCCGCGACCGCCAAAATCAGCGGGAGCTGCCAGTGAAACGCGGCTGGCTGCACGCGGATGCGGCACATCACCATAGTCGGGACGACTGAAACGACCTTCATGCGCGGGTTCCCGCTGCTACGGTTCCAGCAAATGGCAGTAGCTTTCGTATCGCCGCGCATCGAGGTGTCCGTCCGCCACCGCACCTTTGACGGCGCAGTCATCCTCATGCGTGTGCGTGCAATCCGGAAAGCGGCACAGACAGACATACGGCCGCAAATCACGGTAATACCCTGCCACTTCTTCGGGTATCACATCCCAGAGTTGGAACTGACGGATGCCGGGGGTATCGACGACGTAGCCACCGGCCGTCAGTGGGATAAGCTGCCCGGTGGTCGTCGTGTGCCGCCCCTTTTGGCTTTCGACACTGACGGTGTTGACGCGCAGGTGTAGCCCCGGTTCGATGGCGTTGAGCAGCGACGATTTTCCGACCCCGCTTTGTCCAATCACGACACTCTGCTTTCCTCGCATCATGTTTCGCAAGCTGGCCAGGCCAAAACCGGATTCGGCGGAAAGTGCCAGCACTTGATAGCCCATCTGGCCATAGACGCCCATCAACGGCTGAAGATTTGCCAGGTCGACCAGGTCGACTTTGTTCAGGCAGATAACCGGCCGAATGCGGGATTTTTCCGCCGTCACCAGAATGCGGTCGATCAGGTTCGGCTTCAACGTCGGTTCCGCAACACTGGCCACGATCAGGATTTGATCGACGTTGGCGACGATCACATGTTGGCGGCCCTTGCTGGTCCTGCAGATGACTCCGTGCCGCGGCTCGATCCTCAAAATGAAGCCGGCATCTTGACCTTCAGGTCGAAACAGGACAACATCGCCGGCCGCCACCACATGACGCTGATCGGTATGCAGCGATTTCAGCAGACCGCTGACGGAACAGTTGTAAAGCTCGCGTTGGTCGGTTTCGACTTTGCATGTCAGTCCGTGCACACTTAGCACCCGGCCGGACTTGCAGTTGGTTTCGTCGATGTTGAATCGGACGCCGAGTCCTGCCTCTTCACCGTCGACCGCCTCACCGACAATGGTCCGTTTCCGGGTCAGTTCGCCTTTGCCGGAGAGACGCTCGCTGCGAACCGTCTCGTCGTCTTCAAAGCCATGCGCGTGAAATTCCCGCGTCAGATCGTGGTCGCGGGTGCGTGATTCGTGCTTCTTACGAAACTCGGCCCGCACTTTTTTTTTCTTAGGGCGTTTTGCCATTCCACGTTACCGCCCGGTTTGACGTCGCCACTTAGACATCCGCTGTCGGTTCCGAAGTGTGTGATGCACCAGGGCGACCGTTCGAGGACGCTTTGACATGCACGGAAGGCCCGATCAGCTTGGTGATTTCAGATTCGTCGAGCTCTTCGTTTTCAATCAGACCGCGGGCCAGTTTCTCAAGGTCTTCCCGCCGATCGTTGAGTAATTGGACCGAGCGAGCGGAGGCGTCGTGCAGGATCTTGGCAACTTCCGCGTCGATCAATTCCATCGTGTGCTCGCTGAACTGCCGTTGTTGATGCATCTCCCGACCTAGAAATGGATCGTCTTCGGACATCTTATAGCTGACTGGCCCCAGCTGCTCGCTCATGCCCCAGTGTGTCACCATCCGGCGAGCCATCGAAGTCGCGCGTTCCAAATCGTTCTCTGCGCCCACGGTGGTCTCGTTGTAGACAAGCGATTCGGCAGCGCGGCCGCCCAGCAGCATCACCAGGTGGTCCTGCAACTCATGCTGCGACATGCTCATCCGATCTTCGGCCGGCATCGTATGCGTCGAGCCTAACGTTCTTCCTCGCGGGATCACGCTGACCTTGTGGACGCGATGGGCGCCTTTGAGCGTCCAGGCGGCGAGCGTGTGCCCGGCTTCGTGATAAGCCGTCTTTTCTTTTTCGTCTTCGCTGAGCGCCTCTTCGCGTTTGGCACCCATCAGGACTTTGTCACGGGCATAGTCAAAGTCACTCATCTCCACGATTGATTTGTCCTGCCGCGCCGCCCATAACGCAGCCTCGTTGACGATATTGCGAATGTCCGCGCCCGTAAGCCCAATGGTGCTCGATGCCAGCACATCCAAGTCGACGTTATCGGACAACGGCACGTCACGAACATGGACCTTAAAGATCTCACGACGCCCTTTTTGCGTTGGCCGCCCAACCGTGACGTGGCGGTCGAAGCGACCAGGCCGCATCAACGCGGGATCCAACACGTCGGGACGATTCGTGGCCGCCAAAACAATCACGGAGTCCGTCTGCGAAAACCCATCCATCTCGCTCAAAATCTGGTTGAGCGTCTGCTCTCGCTCGTCATGACCGCCGCCCAGGCCTGCACCGCGCTGGCGACCCACCGCGTCGATCTCGTCAATGAAAATGATCGACGGCGATTGCTCCTTCGCATTCTGAAAGAGGTCGCGGACGCGGCTGGCGCCGACGCCGACAAACATCTGGATGAACTCCGAGCCACTCACCGACACAAACGGGACGCCGGCCTCACCGGCAACCGCCCTGGCAAGCAGTGTCTTGCCGGTTCCCGGCGGTCCCATCAGCAGCACCCCCTTGGGGACGCGACCTCCCAGTTTCTGGAACTTCTGCGGGTCTTTGAGGTATTCGACCATTTCCGTCAGGTCGGCCTTCACTTGCTCCAAGCCGGCCACATCCTTGAAGGTTGTGGCCTGCGTCGTCGGTTCGTATTTCTTCGCGGGGCTCTTGCTAAAGCCGGAAAGGAATCCGCCGCCCATCAACTGCTCGCGTGTTCGCCGAAACGACGTCCAGAGAAACACGAAGAGCAACAAGGGAATCCCCACGCCGACCAGCAGGTAGATCATAAACAGCGTCGGTTCGGTGGACGGCGCATCAACCCGCTGGACACCAGCCGTCGCCAGGGCACGACTCATTTCCTCTCGCGAGAATTCGTCACTGGGAAGCGTAACCCAGAAATTCAGCTTGAGCGCGTTGGGGTCACCGGGTTTCTTTTCCCAGTTGGAATCGTACATGTCGGGTGCGGTTGTGGGCTGGCTCTTGAAGAGTCCATAGACCTTGTCCGCACTAACCTGAACACGCTCGACGTTCTCGTTCTTGACTTCCTGAAGAAAGAAGTCCCAAGTGATTTTTGACCTCTGAACACCGTTGGTGCGCATGATGAACATGGTCGCCAGCACGCCGATCACAGCCAGCAGAAGCCAGAGATTAGGGAGTTGCCGGCGTTTCACCGGCCGTCCATCATCTTTGCTCACGTCTTCCTGGGGAGACTTCTCCATCAACGCCCTTTCTGGCCGCGTATTCAAATTTGCGTATTATCGCTAACGTATTTGTCCCATGGATGTTATGCTCTTCCACCAGAGTTGCCAAGCCGCCTCTTTCCCATTTTACCCGACGCAGAGGCCGATTGCGAAGCGGATCGTATTCGGCTAAGTCATGTTCGGGACTAAACTTCTTGCCACCCGACGCCAACAATAGGGTGTCGTTCGGCGAGCCGAATTCCTCGTCTCGCACCGGATAACGCCGCAAACTTTTTCGCACCGGTTCCCAGCATGACGCCTGCCGAACGCCGCTTCTTTGATGACCAGCTGGAGACGGTCCTGCAGGCGTTACCGCAACGTGTGCACGATTTGATCGAGGAGGTGCCGCTGTTGGTCGAGGATTATCCGTCGGCGCGCGTCATGCGAGAATTGGGTGTCCGCCAACGGCACCACCTGTGCGGCCTCTACACCGGGATTCCATTGACGCGACGCAGTATCGACCACTCGGGGGTCCCTTCGGATGTGATTCATGTCTTTCGCGAAGGCGTTTGGCAACTCGCGGTTGACCGGCACGGCAAACTGGATGAAGCCGAATTGCGACGGCAGATCCGGATCACGATCCTCCACGAATTGGGGCACCACCACGGCCTGGACGAAGACGACTTGGAACAACTCGGCTATTGAAGGCTGGTTGTTGCCGTGTCTCGCGTAGCGAGCCGATTCGTGTCACAGCGAGGCAAGATCGAAGCGGATCCTCAGGCGGGACGCGGCGGCCGCAATCGTGAGTCGCGGCGAGGCTGGTCTCCGGCCGGCTCCCGGCAAGCCTGTGGACAGCCTGCGGATCGAGGATGAAAACTCGCGGGTTGGCGGGCGAGCGACGGCCCCTTCGCAGCGCCAAAAAACCTCTCGTTCAAGTGACCCGCGACCCGTCAGCGGGCAGGCCGCCGATCGGCGCGGGCTTACCACCGGAGTCAAGCAACCTGCTGTTCGAGTAGCCAGTCTTCCAGGTTGAACTGTTCGATGCGCAGTGCTTGTAGCAGCGTCGTTCGCTGGCCAAGCATCGGTCGGATCCAAGGGTGTTGCACGACAGCGGACAGGGCACGCTTGCGAATACTGCCGCGCGTTTCCGTTTCCACGTTATCTCGCAAGCGGCTGTAGGTGGCGGGGACGATATTCGGCTCGGGACCCACGTGGACAACGGTTTCGATCTTCATTTTCAGCGTCTCGTAAACGACATCCCACAGACGCTGGGGGTGATCGATCCAGCGCTGCATGTGCTCGCGCGCGTTGAATGCATCGTAGCTCGCCTTGCCGGTGACCAGGGAAAGCACGGTGGGGACCGGCAGCCCGAAACCGGCCTTGATCGTGTGCATGATGACCCCGGCGCGGTTGGGGATGCTGCGTTCCCACATGATGGGCGTGTGCAGGGGGGGAAAGACGGCCGAGTGCTTTCTCAAGTGCAGCTTCTTGCCGTCGCCTTCGCCCAGTCGCGCTTGCAATCGGTCGAGCGTGTCGCCTTGCCCCATCAGCAGGATCGAGTTGGGCGACAGCAGGGCTGAGACTCCGATCACTCCCTGGCCGGCCTGGTTGATTTCCAGGCAGAGACGCGTGAGCAGGTCCATCGGCAGGACCACCCCACGGGAAAACAGGACCGCCAAGGTGACACCTGCCGCCAGCTGCGCGCAATCCGCGGATAGTGCCAAGGGGACTCGCATCGACTCGTAACAGTCAAAGACACCAGCGGCGGCGACGGCGGAAATTTCGCCCAGGCTATAGCCGAAGCAGGTCTTGGCGCTGCGCGCTTCAATGCCGAAGCACTTATCCAGTATCTTGAGTTGCGCATCCTCCATTGCCATGATCATGGCAATGTCTTCGGCGTAAGTGTCCAGCGTGGTGGCTTCACGGTTGCGCACGCGAGCGACCAGGTCAACGGTTTTCGAAGTCATCTCGGCGCACACGTTTCCGGCCCGCTGGAGACATGCTTGAACGATCGGCGCGTACACCGGGTTTTCGAGCAACTCCGCACTGCGTCCTTGGTTCGTGACGTTGTAGCCGCGAAAGGCGAAGGCCAGATTGGGCAGACGCTGCTTGAGTTGGTCGGGCGTCATTGGCAGCTCAGGGGTGGGTGCAAAAAACAACGGTGAAAGGTTGTAGCACTTGGCGACGTGCTTTCAGCGCGGACGGCAACGGTCCACTCATTCTCTTCGGCCTTCCATTGCCCTTTGATCTACGGCAAAGTAAAACCTAGGGGCTTTGGCTGGTGGCGGTCTTTCCGCGCCCCCTGCGAGCGATTCCCAAAATTATTGTCAGGACGCGATTTTCTGGGCAAATGAATTGTAGGCGGAGTCTGTTTTGTCGGAGTGGTTGCAAGAACCTGATTCTGCCGCTGCTGACGACGGTAGCGGATGGCGCGGCCACGTCGCGGTCGTCACCGGATCGTCGAGCGGCATTGGCAGGGCGATCGCTTTGGAACTTGCCCGCGCGGGCGCCCACGTCTTTGTGCATGCCGGCCACAACGCAGCCGGCGCGGCATCCGTGGCGGATGAGATTCGTACGTTGGGCCGACAGGCGTGTGTGTGCGTCACGGACTTGTCCGACCGCCGTACCCACGACGGACTGGTCGCAGAGGCCTGGAGTTGGGCCGCCGAATTGGCGGCCGAGCACGGTGGTACCGGTGCTGTTCAGACGTGGATCAACAATGCCGGCGTCGACGTGTTGACGGGTGCGGCATCGCGGTGGTCCTTCGAGGAGAAACTAGCGAGGCTGTGGGAAGTGGATGTGCTGGCGACCATGCGTCTGTCGCGTCTCAATGGAAGTCGGATGCGTGCCGCGATCGCTGGCCAGCGACGCTCCGGCGCTGACTCGCCCGCTGACAGCCCTTGCATTCTCAATATGGGATGGGACCAGGCGCAGACGGGTATGGCCGGCGACAGCGGGGAAATGTTCGCCACCGTCAAAGGGGCGGTGATCGCCTTTACCAAGAGTCTGGCACACTCGCTGGCGCCGGACGTGCGCGTCAATTGCCTGGCCCCGGGCTGGATCAAGACATCCTGGGGCGACCAGGCGTCGGAGTATTGGGATCGGCGTGCGACCTCGGAGGCATTGTTGGCAAGGTGGGGCACTCCGCAAGATGTCGCGCGCGTCGCCCGGTTCCTGGCCAGCCCCGCGGCGGCGTTTCTGAGCGGGCAGGTCTATCCGATCAACGGCGGCTTTCGCGGTTCGACCTACGATCCACGGCAATAATGCGATGATCTTGCATATCGACATGGACGCGTATTACGCCTCGGTCGAAATGCGTGAACGGCCTGAGCTTGCCGAGTCCGCGGTCATCGTCGGGGGAACACCGGAAGGTCGTGGTGTAGTCGCTGCCGCGAATTATCAGGCCCGCGCGTGCGGCGTGCATAGCGCCATGCCGACGGCACGCGCTATGCGTCTCTGCCCCCAAGCCGTGCTCGTGCGGCCCCGCATGGAACTTTACGCGCAGGTTGCGGAGCAGATTCGCGAGATCTTTCACCGCTATACACCGCTGGTCGAGCCCCTTTCACTGGACGAGGCCTTTCTTGACGCGACCGGCAGTGAGTCCTTGTTCGGGCCGGCCGTCGAGATCGGCAGATTGATCAAGCAGGAGATCCGCGAGCAACTGCGGCTGGTTGCCTCCGTCGGTGTGGCACCCAACAAATTCCTCGCCAAAATTGCCAGCGATCTTGAAAAACCGGATGGCTTTGTCGTGGTCGATCCCGGTGGCATCGAAGCGTTTCTCGATCCGCTGCCAATCGGCCGGCTGTGGGGAGTCGGTCGCGTCACCGAAGAATCATTGCGGCAAGCTGGAGTTCAATCGATCGGAGACGTTCGCCGCATGTCCGAGGCGGCGTTGCAAGCCGCGTTTGGCCAGCAGGGTCAACACTTCTGGCGATTGTCGCGGGGCATCGACGACCGTCACCGGAGATTGCTCGGCGAAGGTGAAGGCGACGAAATACTCCGGATCGAACACTTCGAGCGTCGTCTGTGCGTCGGGCTTCACCGGGTTGGTGAGCG
>JAUIHJ010000116.1 GCA_030432015.1 bacterium | reverse complement strand
TGTTGTAGAACTGGGTGCAACGCAAACCATCGCGGGCCAAGCGATCCATGTGGGGCGTGGCAATTTCACCGCCGTAGCAGCCCAGGTCGGAAAACCCTAGATCATCCGTGATGATCACCAGGACGTTGGGCGGATTGGCGGCCAGACCCACGACTGGATCGTTCATGCCACTGACACCAATCAGTAGCAAGACAAGGTGGCGGATCAGTGTCAGTGACATGCAAGGGTGCCTTTGTTGAACCGCGTCATGGTGGCGCGGTCCAATCAGGGGTCTAGCCGATTTCGTATTCCGTGTCTGGATTCAAGCCGGGCTGGGGAACCGGGTACTTTCCGTCCTCGTCAGCCATGAGGGGCGCGGGACCACCCAGTTTTAAGTCCGCCAGCCCAGGCGCGAATTCGTGTTCGCAATTGAGGAACTCGTCGTACGTGATTCTCTGCCCTGTGTGAGCGGCCATGCGCCCCATCGACGTGACCAAGCTCGACTTCACACCACGTTCCACTTCGTTGTAGGCTTCGTCCTCGCGAATCGCCTTGATCAGGTCGTTCCACTCTTCCTGATACGGATTGGGTTCGCGATCAGGGTACGCCCAGACGAGGTCATCTTTGACAAAGTTCTGTCCTTTATAGATGCGGCTCTTGGCGGGCAAGTGACCGCGAGTCGAGAAAATCGCCGCGCCCTTGGTTCCATGGACATAGGTCGCGAATTCGTTTTGACAACCAGGAATCGTTCGACCCTCGACCGACATCTTAGTGCCGTCACCAAATGTGTATTCGATTGAATAGGTATCGAAGTTCTGGTCGATCTTGTCGCCGCGATAATGGCGGCCGCCCGACGCGCGTGCTTCCACCGGCCAGTCCCCCTTGGCCCAACACCCTTCATCGATATTGTGAATCAGGAAGTCGCTCACCGCTCCGCCGCTAAGCCACAGGAAACCGTGAAAGTGCTTGATCTGATGCTCGAGCTCGTTGGCACCTGCCGGGATGGGCGGTGCGGCGGCCGAACCGGTGGGGCCCGCCATCCGGTAAGCGCGCAGGTTCAGCACATCGCCAAGTTCACCGTTGTGGATCTTGTCCGCCAGTTCCTGCCGCGCTTTACAATGACGACACATCAGGCCGACGGCGACCTTGAGGTTCTTTTTCTTCGCCTCTTCGGCCAGGGCGAACATGCGTTTACTGGTGGGACCATCGACGGTGACCGGCTTTTCCATAAAGACGTTGACACCCTTTTCGATGGCATACGTAAAATGGAGCCAGCGGAACGCTGGTGGCGTCGCAAAGATCACCACGTCGCCTGGATTCAGGACGTCGATCGCTTTCTTGTAGGCGTCAAAGCCGATGAACTTGCGTTCGTCGGGAACATCCACTCGATTTTGGAATTTCCCCTTCAAACTCGCATAGCTGGTGTCCTGTCGTGCCGAAAAGACATCGGCCATGGCAACCAGTTTGAGCGGACCATTATTGACGGCCAGGGCGTTCATCGCGGCCCCCGTCCCGCGACCGCCGCAACCGACCAGGGCGACTTGGATCGTGTTGCTTTCAGCGGCATGTACCTGCGGCACTCCACTGGCGACGATGGTTGATGCGGCGGCGATGACACCCGTTTCCTTCAAGAATTGACGACGGTTGGAGTCGTTGTTGTTGCTCATCAGATTGTTTCCTTAGGGGCAGGTACGAGTGAGTGCGTATTGATTACGGTTGATGCGCGTGGCGACCAACGACGTGGCGACACGATACGGTGAGGCGACAGCGTTTGCCAATCAATTCGTTGGTCAGGCATCCGGGTCGAGTTGAATCGGTTCGGTCTTTTCCCACTTGGTCGCCTTTTCCGCGGCGGACGGTACGGCCAATGGTCGCACGATTCGAAAGCCAACATGCAAGGCGTCTGTATGATACCAAATGCTCCTGGGTTCTTGCGGGTCCTGGATTTTCCAGTCTTCGTCCGAGCCAACACGTGCAGCGCTGCGTAGAATTTCCGGGTCGTCATCCCAGGACCCACCGCGGACCACGCGAGGGTACAACGTCAGCGGCACCGCCAACGGATCCGCAACTTGTTTTCCGGTATACGAGGCATACGTGGCCGGGTCGTACTGATCCAGAACCCATTCCGCCACGTTGCCGTGCATGTCGTAGAGGCCCCACGGGTTCGGCTTCTTCTTCCGTACCTTTTGATACTTTTCATTGCTGTTATCGTAATACCAGGCGTAGTCATCAATCTGATCGGGATTGTCACCAAAAGAATACGCCGTGGTCGTGCCGGCTCGGCAGGCATATTCCCATTCCGCTTCGGTCGGTAACCGGTAATAGCGCCCCGTTTTCGCGGACAACCAGTGACAGAAAGTGCGGGCGGCATGCTGCGTCATGCAAATTGCCGGATAGCCACGTTTGCCCATGCCGAATGACATGTCCGTGTAGGGCTCCGTCGGCTTGCTGATCTGAAACTCGTCCGCCAGCTTATCGCGGACGGTCAACTCCTTGCCCTCAACCTGGCGTCGCAGGACATCCAAATCGGTCATCCAAATCTCATAGGCATTCCAGGTGATTTCGCATTCTGCCATCCAAAACGGAGAAATTTTCACCTGTTGCTGCGGGCCTTCGCCGTCCTGCCGCCCCGGTTCGTTCGGCGGGCTTCCCAGGGTGAACTGTCCACCTGGAATTGGCAGCATCGCGATCTTCGCCCGCGAATGCTCGATCAACTCCTCGTAAGGCTTCATCTCGCTTTCGCTGGCCGCCTCGGAATTGGCGACTTTCAGCGGCGCCGGATGCGGCTCGTCGGCGCGCGTCGAGACCGGCAAGGCGATTCCAAGGGTTGAGACCAACAAGGCGACAATGAAATGGCCAGTGCGAAACGACGGGCGGCCACATGGATTGAAATGCCGGACAATACGCATCGAGAACAAAGTCCTTCTAGGGAATGGAAAAAATCGGCAAGGGGCCGGTGAGAGCAGGGAGGGTAGGACGCGATCTGCAGCGGCCGAGGTCGCGCCGCGTCGCTTCCGCAATTGTAACCTCGAATCGCCAAACATGTAAACGAAACGGCTCCGCGAACCGGGCGAACCCCTTGCTCACGATGCAGACACGGTGGCTCGTTAGCCGCCGCCGCGAAGCCGCGACGGGAGTTGTTCGACGCAGTGATTCCTGCCGCCGCTGCGCGGCTCTTGAGCTGCCGGACCACAAGTCCCTGATGTTTGCACCCCAGGCTTTAAACTGACATGCCTGCGGCATTTGCAAAGGCGCGACGTCAAGGAACGTCAGCGACGGAAGAAGGACAAAAAACCGAACCCAGCACGACGGCATTCCGCTCGGACACGTCGGATTGCAAGAATCCAATGCGTCACGAAAAACGGCAACTTCGATTCCGCCACGTCGGGCCACAAAACGTCCCGGCATCGGGTTCCCAAACGCCCGGCCTCGAAAGCACAAAAGCGATTTCGTCCGCGTCCCGTTTCTTGACTTGTTCACTCGGTCGGTTAGATTTGAGGCCGTATCCGACGTATCCAGGTCATGACATCGCGACGCAATCATCCATTTTCCTGTTTACGCAATCAAAATCTTGTGTGGTTGGCCGCCGATTCCGCTCTCTAAACCCTTCCGTGGTTATTGTTCAGCGACTAGCCGCCCCACTGCCTTGATGCGCGGATGTTGGTAGCTCCCTAATGCGCGAGGAGGCAGACGATGGGGATTTCTTGCCCGTACTGCGGGCATGGCATGAAGGTCAAACGAGCGAAGCCGGGGCGATACAAACCGAAATGCAGCCAGTGCGAGCGGCGTTTCACGCTGACGGTCCCGGACACACCGGACGGCGCCATCGAAGTGGGACGGCTGCCGTCCAATGCGAAGCACGGCGAGGCCGAACATCCGCACGTCTCGGCTGGGGACCAGGCCGCGCCATCGCCCTCGGTTGTGCCGAGACCGGAGGATGCCACCCACGACACAATCGCAATGCAGGGATCGGTTGCCCCAACCGATCAAACGGTTGACGATGCGGCTCCCGAATCAGCCCCTCCCGTTTCACCCCTGGAGCAGACGGCGTTCATGGAGCAGACAACTCCCGATGTACCGGCCTCCGGGTCTGACAGAGCGGCGGCGGTCGATCAGACCGCTCCAATTGATCAGACGGCGCCGATGAACATCGCGCATGACGTGACCACTCCCGGCAAACTGGATGCCACGCTGGGCGCCGTAGGTGACGTCGCGGGGCAAGCTGCGTCCTCTGTCGAGCCACCGTTGGAACATCTGGGAGGTTACAAAATCCTCAAGGTCTTGGGGCGTGGCGCGATGGGGACCGTCTACTTGGCCAACCAAACATCGCTCGACCGACAGGTGGCACTCAAAACGATCCAGGCACGATGGTGCGAGAACCCGGCGACCGTCGCGCGGTTCACGCGTGAGGCCTACGCGGCTGCGCAGTTGACCCACCACAACGTCGTGCAGATATACGACCTGGGCGCCGATCAAGGCGTCAACTTCTACAGCATGGAATTCGTCAAAGGTGTATCGCTGGACGAACTCATTGCACAGCACGGCAAGGTAGACCCGGAAGCAGCGGCCGGCTACATTCTCCAGGCGGCCCGTGGGCTGGGTTTCGCGCATAGCCACGGCATGGTCCATCGCGATGTGAAGCCTGCGAACCTCATGCTCAGCGACCTCGGCATTGTCAAGGTCGCCGATTTGGGGCTCGTTAAGACACCGCAGATGGTCGAAGAGGAGAATTCGACCGTGGAACGCGCCGCGCTGGCAGCTTCGACTGCCAACGTTACGTTGGCGAATATGGCGATCGGCACGCCAGCCTACATGGCACCCGAGCAAGCCGAGAACGCGACCGGCGTCGACCATCGCGCCGACATTTACTCGCTCGGCTGCACGCTGTATGTCCTGCTCACCGGACGCACCCCATTTGAAGGTGCGACGGCGCTGGAGGTGATCACCAAGCACAAGACGGAGATGGTCGTCCGGCCCGAAAAGCTTGCCCCCAACGTTCCCGGTCCCATATCCGACATCGTCGTGCGGATGATCGCCAAGAATCCGGATGAACGTTTTGCAAGCCTGGAGGAGGTGATCGAGAGCCTGGAGGGCTTTTTGGGTGAGGGCACACAGCCGATCAGTGAAGAGCACGTGGCGCAACTTGAAGCGGGCGTGGCGCGCTACAAC
Source organism: bacterium (assembly GCA_030432015.1). Lineage (GTDB taxonomy): Bacteria > Planctomycetota > Planctomycetia > Pirellulales > Pirellulaceae > ARS98. Next base: position 9,185 of record JAUIHJ010000116.1, on the reverse strand, counting down.
AGCCAACCGCTCGCCAAGATCCGCGGCCTCGTCGCGATCGGATTTACGATGGCGATGATCCTGTTGGCGGTGGCTTCCGTGATATTCAGCGTTGCCGTCGCAGGAGGCTGGCTGACCATGCTGGCAGCGGCAGCGACCTGCTATTTTGTCGTTGGTGGTTTGCGTCAACATGGACCGCTGTTCGACAAGGTCCGCGAGTTGATCTTCAGTTGCCGCTGGACGGAGTGGATCACCTGGACCATTGGCGGGCTGGCCTTGCTGGCCGTAGCGATGCTGGTTTGCCCGGTCGCAATCTGGCTCGGCTTCGGCCTGGTGGGCGCGGCCCTGGGGACGGCTTTCTATTTTGTCTTTGATCGACAGTTGGCGTCGGCGCGACGCGAACCGACGGCAACCGTCGAAGACGTCTTGAAGAAGCTACGAATTCGCGGCCTGGACGAGCCGGAGATTCAGCAGTTCTTCGCCAAGTACGCCGGCAATGCGTGGGAAGAGATGTTTGAAGCGCTGTTCGGATACAACGCCAAGCTGGCCGCCAGGCTGGCGATGCAGCAGGCGGGCCAACGGCCGGGCAGGGCATTTCGCGGTTGGCGCGATCCACTGATCAAGCGGATCAACGGCTATCTCCGTCGGACCCGCGAAGCCCGCGATCGCAAACACCTCGCAACGATTGAAGCAGCGGGGCTGCAGGCCTCTGGTGTCGACGCGACGCACGCCCGTCAGCAAGCCGAGAACATGGCAACCGCCATGCTGGATCACGCCGCGGCAGCGCGGCGTGAATTGGCGGCGGCTTATGCCGCAGTCGACCCCAAAATTGCCGCCGAGGAAAAACGCGCAAGGATCAAAGCGATGCTGGCCGAGGCACGCAGCGGCAAATTCGCGTCCCAGCCGCAAGCGGGGGGCTTTCTGAAGCGTGCGATGGGGTTCTTCGGCGGTGCGAAACTGCGATTCCTAAGCGGATGCGTCTTGCTGGCAGGGTGCCTGCTGTGGATGCGGCAATTGGGTCTGTTCGCGTCAGCAGATGGCACCATACCGCCGCTCGACACACTGAACCTTCTGGGCCCCAGCGAGCCCCTGAAACTGCCGGTGGTCGGCGTCTGGTTCGACAGCTTCAACCCCGGCTTTGCGGGCCTCATGCTGGTCTTCACCGCCTTTTTCCGCGGCTGGAAGATGTCGCTCTTTGCGATTCCAGCCGCCGTCATAATGGTCTGCGGACCAGCGTTGGGGATGCCCGGCGTTGCCGCCTTGGGCGGCGCGCACACAACGAGCCTCGTGATCGGCGGCACGATCGCAGCAGTCGGTTTGGTTTTCGGACGAACCCGTGAAGACCTGACTTAACTACAACGTCCAGCCGTCAGGAAGTGTCGCTCCTTTTTCCACGACGGGAATGCCGTCCCGAACGACACAGGCTTCGTGCGCGTCGCTGTCCTCAAGGTTTGCCTCGTTACGAATCACGACATTCCTGCCAATCCGGCAATTCTTGTCGACGATGCAATTTTCAATCACGCTGCCGTCGCCGACACCGATGGGAACGCCGGCCTCTCCGCTCATTTTCCCGTTCGTCTCATAGCCGTCGGCCCCCATGAGAATGGAATTCCGGATTGTTACGTTCTCGCCAATGATGCAGCGCAGGCCGATGACGCTATTCTCGATCACCGCCCCCTGCTTGATCTTGCAGCCGTCCGCCACGACGCTATTGCGAATCTCGGCACCCGCGACGACGGTTGGCGGCAAGAATCGGGCACGCGAGTAGATGGGGGCGGAAGGGACGTGGAAATCGAAGGGAGGGTTCGCACCTGCGAGGCTCAGATTGGCGTCATAAAACGCTTTGATGGTCCCGATGTCTTCCCAGTAGTCATCAAACAAGTGGGCTTGCACATGCCGCGCCCGAAAAGCGGCGGGGAAGACCTCTTTGCCAAAGTCTTCATAGGTGGTCTTGTTCAAGACTTCGACCAGGAAATCACGATTGAAGAGGTAGATCCCCATACTGGCGAGGCATTCGCGGCCACCGCTTTGGATTCCTTGCGAGTCAATCCAGGTGGGGTCAATCCGCACCAAGTCAATTTCTTCATCGGTCTGCGGCTTTTCCAAGAACCCGACGACGCGACCGCTTTCGTCGGTCCGCATCACTCCAAGCGACCGAGCGTCTTGGCGGCTGACGGGCAGGGCTGAGATCGTGACATCCGCGCCCGACTTGCGATGCGTATCAAGCATCTCGCGATAATCCATTCGATAAAGCTGGTCGCCCGACAGGATCATGACATACTCGATCCCGTCCTGTTCGATGTAGCGCAGATTCTTACGAACCGCGTCGGCGGTGCCCTGGTACCAGTCGGTCCCAATATCATCCGTCTGCTGCGCCGCGAGGAGCTCGACAAACCCACCGCTGAACGAGTCAAACCGGTACGTCTGCCGAATGTGCCGGTGGAGACTGACGGACATGAACTGCGTCAGCACATAAATCCGATTCATGCTGCTGTTAATGCAGTTGGACAGTGGAATATCGATCAGGCGGTATTTTCCGGCCAGTGGAACGGCCGGCTTGGATCGATATTTTGTCAACGGGTTAAGCCGCGTTCCGCGACCTCCACCCAACACTAGGGCAATAACGTTTCGCATCTAACCTCTCGTCGTGAAATGGAGGGGGGCACGCAGGGACGGTCACGATGCCCGAGGATATCACCCACCAGCCCGCCTGCCCAGATGGGTGATCGTATTCTCGTGCGGGAGACGCGGTGATCCTAGCGCACCACAAAGTTGACCAACCGCCCGGGCACGACAATCTCTTTGACAATCTGCTTGCCGTCGAGCCACGGTTGTATATTCTCGAGCGATTTGGCGGCGGCCAATAGATCATCCCGCGAAATGTCGGCGGCGACGGTGACTTTCCCGCGCAGCTTGCCTAAGACTTGCACGGGGACCTCGATGGTCGCGTCCTGCGTCAGCGCCTCGTCAAACGTCGGCCAGGCGGCGTAGGCCAGCGTCTGGTCGTGGCCCAAAATCTTCCACAATTCTTCACAAATATGCGGGGCCATGGGTGCCAGTAAGAGGACCAACTGCTCCATGGCAGATCGGGGGCGCGTCGCCTCTCGCGTGAAGTAGTTGACGAACTCCATCATCCGAGAGATCGCCGTATTGAAACCGATCGTCTCGAAGTCGTGCGTGACCGCCTTGATGGTCTTGTGCAGCACCCTGCTCTGTTCTTCGGTCGGGTCGACGTCCTTGACCGCCGGGTTGAGTATCGCCGTTTCGCTGTTGGCGTCGACGATCATCCTCCAGACCCGGTCCAGGAAGTTTCGAACTCCGTTTACACCCGCCATGCTCCACGGCTTGGGTGCTTCGAGCGGCCCCATGAACATCTCGTACAGTCGCAGCGAATCGGCTCCGTAATCGGTAACGATCTGATCTGGGTTGACAACATTGCCACGGCTCTTGGACATCTTATGGGCGCGGCTATTGACCCGAATCGACGCGTCGTCCTTCCTGACAAAGCTATCCCCTTTTTTCTCAACCTGATCGGCCGCCAGCTTGATGCCTGTCAACTCAGCTCCGGTCTTCTTGTGAACCTGTCGACCTTCCGCGTCGCGGGTGACATTCGTGACAGAGACAGCGCTGCCGTCCTCGGCGACGAAACCAGTGAATTCAATTTCTCCGAGTATCATGCCCTGGTTGATCAAGCGGGCGAACGGTTCGGGAGTGCTTACATAGCCACGATCGAACAGGACTTTGTGCCAGAAGCGGGCGTACAGCAAATGCAGCACGGCGTGTTCGGCACCGCCGACGTACAGGTCGACCGGCATCCAAGCCTTTTCCTTTTCCGGATCGACAAAGGCCTGGTCGTTCTTCGGGTCGATGAACCGCAAGTAGTACCAGCAAGAACCGGCCCACTGCGGCATGGTGTTGGTTTCCCGACGGTACTTTTTCCCATCGATCACCGGGTAAAGCCACTCGTCCGGCGCTTTGCCCAGCGGCGGCTCCGGGCGACCATGCGGTTTGTAGTCTTCCAGGTAGGGTAGATCGACCGGTAGATCGCAGGCGTCGACGGGCTTCAGGTGTCCGGTGGGCTGACCGGCGTCATCCAACTCGTGCAGAATCGGGAACGGCTCGCCCCAGAATCGCTGGCGGCTGAACAGCCAGTCCCGGAGCTTGTAGTTGACCGCCTCCTGCCCCAAGCCCTGTGCACGAAGGTCCGCTGCGATGCGGGTCTTGAATTCCCCCGTCGTCATTCCGTCATACTGCCCCGAATTCACGGCGGTTCCGCTGCCGGCAAGGCAGACTTCGCCCCGACGGATTGCGTCGAGTTGTTCATGTTCTGCTGGTTCGACGACACAGATAATCGGGATCTCGAACTGCTGCGCAAATTCGAAGTCGCGGGTGTCGTGGGCGGGGACGGCCATGATCGCCCCGGTGCCGTAGCTGATCAAAACGTAGTCGGCGATCCAGATCGGGACCGGCTGGCCGTTGACGGGGTTGATCGCAAACGATCCGGTGAACACCCCCGTCTTTTCTTTGCCCAGGTCGGTACGATCGAGGTCGCTCTTCGCGGCAGCCTGCTGACAATATTCGGTCACCGACGATTGCTGCGCGGCGGTCGTCAGACGCTCGACAAACGGATGCTCGGGAGCGATCACCATATAGGTGGCACCGTAGAGCGTATCGGGCCGCGTCGTATAGATCCGCAACACATCGTCGCCGGGCTTGCGTGGGAATCCGGCGGCGGCACGGGCCTCGCGCCACGCTGCTTCGCCCGCCGGATCACCGATCAGAAAATCGACTTCAGCCCCCGTGCTGCGCCCGATCCACTCACGCTGCATCGCCTTGATACTGTCGGACCAGTTGACTAATTCCAGGTCCTGTTCGAGCCGGTCGGCGTATTCCGTGATCCGCAGCATCCACTGCCGGAGGGGCAGCCGCGTCACCGGATATCCGCCGCGCTCGCTCTTGCCATCGATCACCTCTTCGTTGGCAAGCACGGTGCCCAGTTTCGAGCACCAATTGACCAACGCGTCCGACTGAAACGCCAAGCGGAAGTCATTCTGATAGTGCCGAACCGCCTCTTCGCCTTCGTCCTGAACCTCCGCCGGGATCGGCAGTTCGCTGATGGGCCGCCCGCGCCGTTGCTGGGTGTCGTACCAGGTGTCAAACAGCAGCAGAAAGATCCACTGCGTCCAACGAAAATAGTCGACATCGGTGGTCGAAAGCTCGCGGCTCCAATCGTAGCTAAAGCCGAGCATCTTCAATTGGCGACGAAACGTTGCGACGTTGCGTTCGGTCGACTCGCGGGGGGGCGTATTCGTCTTGATCGCGTGCTCTTCCGCGGGCAAGCCGAACGCGTCAAAACCCATCGGATGGAGGACCGATTTCCCACGCATCCGCTCAAAGCGACACACGATGTCCGTCGCCGTGTACCCCTCCGGATGGCCAACGTGCAGCCCATCGCCGCTTGGATACGGGAACATGTCCAACACGTACAGCTTCTCGTCGCCCGGGAGATCGGGCGCACGAAATGTCTGGTTCTCTTCCCAGTAGGCTTGCCATTTGGGTTCAATTTGAGCGGGATTGTAGCGTGGCATCGATGGGCAATCTAAGGGTTAGGACGGAAATGGCACTCGGCGTTGCCCCACAACACGTGAGCCGAAACCGCCGGCGTCGGGCGCTTGAAAATCGTTTTCCCGGGAATCGGCGGCTCGACATTAAGGGCCCGCAACGCGCACAAGTCGAGCAACGTCGCATTGAGACAGATCGTAGTCTAATGGGTTGGACAAGCCCGGCAAACGGGGAGTTCACCGTCGGCCCGTGTGGTTGCGTGGCGTCGTGGTCGGGCAGACGCCCCGCCCCGGGCGGACGATTCAGCTCAGATCGGCCAGCCGGCTGCGTCGACGGGCATTTTAACGCTCGGGAAGGCATGCTAGAATTTCCAGTCGATCTGCGTCCCCGCTTCACGCCAATTGAGCCGAGTTCCCTCGATGTTATACGGTCAGCGAAAAATACAGTTAGCCAAGCCGGAACGCGAAGCGATGATCCGCGCCGGACAATTCAACGGTGAATTGATGGATTACATTCGCGAATTCGTCAAACCGGGCGTGACCACCGGCGAACTCGATCGCCTGGTTCACGAACAGACAATTCGCCACGGCCACACCCCCGCACCACTCGGCTACCAGGGCTTCCCGAAGAGCTGCTGCACGAGCATCAATGAGGTGATTTGCCACGGTATTCCCGGTGAGTATGTGCTGCAGGAGGGCGACATCGTGAATGTCGACCTCACCACCATCGTTGATGGCTGGCACGGTGATTCGTCCGAAACATTCTTGATCGGCAACGTTTCGGACGAGGCCCGCGCCGTCACGCAGTGTGCATTCGATTGCCTCTACGCGGCAATTGACGCGATCTCCCCGGGCGGACGGGTGTCGGATATTGGCGATGCGATCGTCAAGCTCGCTGGAGGACGCGGATTTAGCGTCGTACAGGAATACGTCGGGCACGGCCTGGGGCAACAGTTTCACCAAGAGCCTACAATCCCCCACTTCCCGAATCGACAGGCGCGCCGCGATCGCCTGCACCCGGGGACCTGCTTCACGATCGAGCCGATGATCAACGCCGGCGATCGAGCTGGCGTGACCGACAAGAACGACGGCTGGACCGTGAGCACCAAGGACGGATCGCTGTCAGCACAATTCGAACATTCAATCCTGATGACCGAAGAAGGCCCGCAAATCCTCACGCCGACCAAACATGGTCCGCAGCCGGGTCACAAATTCTAAATGGCCGAGCGCGATTCAGCAGCGCGCACCCCGTCAGCGGGACAGGCACCTTTTTCGCCGACAGGCGGTTTTTCCGCAGTTGAATCTAATGGGCGGCGAAAAATGAGCCGGTCCCAGCTTGTCGCCGAATTGCACCCAGTCATTTAAACGGTTCGACCAACCGAGATCGCATGACCGGGTGTTTCTTCGCCGTTGACGTCCACGACGCTCGCCCCCCCCTGCTTGAGCCTGCACGACTGACCTTGAGTCGAACGGCGGAATCCGCTAAAAGCCCCAGCCTCTTCTCTTGCTCGAGGTTGGCATTGCGATTCCGCACGAAGGTCCCGACATGCACAGGTCAATGATTGCGCTCACCGTCCTCGGGAGCGCCGTCTTCAACGCCGCCGTAACCGCTGGCAATGGCTACGAATCCGCGTTTCCCTACAAAGTTCAGGTCACGGCAACCAACGCTTCGATCCACTGCGGCCCGGGTGAAGGCTACTATGTCACCGAACGCCCCGCGCGCGGGGTCCGGCTGTCCGTTTATCGGCACTCCCCGGGGGGCTGGCTGGCGGTGCGTCCCACCGCAGCCTCGTATAGCCTGCTCGCCGAACGTTACGTCCGAGCCACGGCAGAGGACGATGTTGTGGAAGTCATCGATGACCATGCCGTCTCCTGGGTCGGCAGCGCGGACGAGCGGCCCGACGAACTCAGGTGGCAAGTCCGACTCAAACAGGGTGAGAAAGTCGTCGTGATGGGACAGGAAACACTGCGTGCCTATCGCGGCGGCCCGCGTGAATCGCACTATCGCATTGCGCCCCCCTCTGGCGAGTTCCGCTGGGTTCACGAATCGAGCGTGCGCCACGCGTCGCAAGTCGAGAACGCCGAATCAACGTTACCCGCCAGCACCGAATTGACCGATTACCGCGTCGTCGTCAACGAACCAGAATCGGGAGCCCGTCGCGATGGCTTTGTGGCTCGCAAACCAAAAAACGCGGCCGTCAGACCGGTCGCCGTCGAGGTGCGCCGCGACGAAACACGAGCGGATCGGCTCGCGCCGCAGGAGCCGACGGCCGCGCCAGGACCGAGAGCCGCGTCACGTTCCAACTTCCCTCCGCTGGACGCCGCCGCGTTCGAGAAACAATTTCGAGCCCTTGATGTGCAGTTGTCGCTGGAGGTCACCAAGCCAGTCGAGCACTGGGAACTCGATGATCTTGCCGACGACATCGCCGAACTCGTTACGCGCGGCGGATCCACGGTCGATCGAGGGCGAGCTCAGCTGCTGGCTGAGAAGACAGGCGAATTCGAAAAGCTCCAGGCGCGTTATTTGTCGACCGAAGGAAGCCTGAGCCGCACCGATGACGTGGCGGAACACACATCAATGGACGCGGAACCGCCGCAGTCGCCGTCGGGAGTTGACCCACGCTTCGACGGCACAGGCTATCTTTATCCGGTGCATTCAAGGAATCAGGCTTCCCCCCCCTACGCCCTGCTGAACAAAGACGGCACGATCCTGCAGTTTGTCTCGCCGGCCCCCGGGCTAAATCTCCACCGCTACCTGCGCAAGGAAATCGGAGTCTTTGGGCACCAGACAGCCGGATCGGGGCTGGACAAGCCCCACGTTACCGCCGAAAGGGTGGTCAGCCTGAGTCGTCATCGACGTTAACTTCGCCAAACGGCTGGCTCGGTTATCGCTTCTGGCGGTTGCCACGTCTCCTCCGCGGCTACGTCTGCTTGATGTCAATGCGGCGCAGCGTCGCCTGATGTTCGACAACCTGCCCAATGCATGCCGCCTCGACATCACTTTGTTCGGCCAGCCGGTCAAGAACGGCGGCGGCGTCCTGGGCTCGCACTCCCAGCAGGAGTCCCCCACATGTTTGAGGATCGAAGAGGGCCGCATACCGCGGGGAGTTTCTCAGTGCTTCGGAGACGCGGACCTCCGTCTCCGCCGCACGATTCGCCGGGGCCAGCGTACTCTCGATCCGCTGGTCATACAATTCGGCCGTACCTGGAAGCAGAGGGATCGCGGACAACTCCAACTCGCAGGCCGTATTGCTGGCGCTGAGCATTTCCAGAAGGTGCCCCGCCAAGCCGAATCCAGTCACGTCCGTCAAGCCGCCGATATCGAATTCGTCAGCCAACGCGGCCCCCGCTTGATTGCTAAGCAACATGCTGGCGAGCAAAGGCTCCATCCACACGGCGCGGCATTTCGCGTGCATCTGGGCAGCCAGAAGAAATCCGGTCCCCAATGGCTTGGTAAGAATCAGGTGATCACCGGCACGCAAACCCGCCTTGGTGCGAGGCGTCCCCTGATCCGCCATGACGGTGTACCCGATCGTCAACTGCGGCCCTTCGATCGTATGACCGCCCACCAGAGTCGCCCCCATTTTCCGGAACTCGTCCAGACCGCGTCAGCAGGAGCAACTGTTGTACGAATTGCTGGCCGGC
>JAUIHJ010000115.1 GCA_030432015.1 bacterium | reverse complement strand
ACGAGTTTTGGGAGCAGCGAAAAAACCGATGGCGGATATCCGCGGGTCGTCGGCGGTTCGCCTGCCGCCAAGCCAATCTCTCGCTGCGCCATCGCAAAGCGGGTCACCGAGTCCATCAGGAGCATAACGTTCTTGCCTCGATCCCGGAAATATTCGGCAACCGCCGTTGCTGTCATGGCTGCCTGCACGCGGAGAATCGCCGGTTGATCGCTGGTCGCAACCACGACCACACTGCGGCGCAGGCCCTCGTCGCCAAGATCGCGCGTGAGAAACTCGTTCACCTCGCGTCCACGCTCGCCAATCAGCGCAATCACGTTGACGTCCGCGGATGTATTCCGGGCCATCATGCCCAGCAGCACGCTCTTGCCGACGCCCGAACCGGCAAAGATCCCCATCCGCTGACCGGTGCCGCAGGTCAACAATCCATCGATCGCCCGCACGCCGGTCGTAAGCGGCGCGTCGATGGGAGGTCGATCGGTCGCTGGTGGCGGACTGCGTTCCAATGAGGTGCGATGCGGCAACGAGGGCTCCGGCAGCGCGTCCGTTGTGGTGCCGTGGGCATCGATCACACGCCCCAGGAGTTGATCACCAACACGCAAAAATCGCGACGTTCGCCGCATTCGTACCGTGTTGCCGCGACGTACGCCCGAGAGCGTCTCGTAGGGAAACACCAACGTCAAGGCGTCACGAAATCCGACCACTTCGCCCAATATGGGATTGCCGGCCTGCCGCTGAATCTCCGCCACGGCGCCGACGGGCGCCGGAAATCCGGCCACGGCGGCCATCATCCCTTCGGTGCGGACGACGCTGCCCGTAATCGCCGTCGGCATCACGGCATCGAGCTGATCAATCAGAGCGTTCATAGCAGTTCGTCTTCAATGCGTTGGAGTTGGATATCAATGTTTTGGTCGAGCGTTCCGAATTCGGTCACCACGCGACATCCGCCGACGCGCACGGTGTCGTCGGCGACAATATCGGTAGGAGCGAGCTCAGAAAATTCGTCGACCAGCCGACTCGCCTGATCGCCCAATGACTCGAAGTCGTTGGGGTTGAGCAGCAAGCGGAGGCGCCCGCTGCCGATCGCCAACTGCAACGCTTCGCGAATCAACCCGATCGTAATCGTTGGATCATGAGCCAGTTCTCGTCGAATGACGCGGGCGGCAATGGCACCTGCCAGACGCACCGTTTCCTGCTCCCAGTGCTTGAGCCAGCGTTCCTTTTCATAGGCAATGCCTCCGATCGCCTCCCGGACGGCGGGCAGCAAGGTGGCCAGATCTTCGTCGAGCTTCGCTTGGGCTCGGCGCTCCGCTTCGATTTGCGCCGCTTGCTCGCCAGCCTGTTTGGCCTCCGCCGTAATCTCCTGCGCTTGCTGCTTGGCGTCGGCCAGTATCTGTTCGGCCTGGCCGCGTACCGTATCCAGATATCGCGCCGCCCGTTGCGACATGTCTTCGAAATTAAATTCGACCGACCGCGTGCCGCGTTCGTCGTCGAGTAACGTGCCAGACTTGATGATCCCAGCCATGAAATGCAACTTCGTAGGAATGAGTGCGAACGATCTTGAACGTCAGGCGGCGACGGCAAAGCGTGAGGGTGCAGGGTGTGGCAGCTCGCCATCCATAACAAGCTGCGTGGCGGTCCGCGCGACCTCGCGCTGCGCGGCGGCGATATCGCATAACCGAATTGGTCCCAGTCGCTCCATCTTCCGATGGAGGGCTCGCGACTCCCGTGGCGGCAGTGGGCGCGTTACGCGGGCGACGAATTCAGGACTGGCTCCCGCCAAGGCCAGGAGGGTAATCTCCGAGTTGGTCGCGCGAAACACGCGCGCCAGCGCTTCATCGTCGAATCCAACAAGTTGCTCAAACACCAACGGCTTGATGCCGGCATGCGCGGTGTCGGCCGATTGGGCCACTGTGTTTCGTGTGGGCGACGTTCTCGTGGGCGAACTTTCGTCGGAAAATCGCTGCGTCCGTCCCGTCTGATTTCGCAATCCGTTGCCTGCGACCTGTCGCTGCCGGGGATTCTCATCCGCCCGTTGCGAAGGTCTGGTGCCGCCGGTCCCGATTGCCCGTTCGCGCATGGAGGTCCTGGTTGTCGCCGGCCCGGGATCGGATGCCCCAGGCATGCGCGACGCCTCGGGAAGGCTCGCGTCCTGCGCCGCGTTTCGCGTGACCGCGGGCGCCGCTACCGCAGTGTCGGTGCGGACCACCAATTGGCTTAACTGGCTGTCATTTTCGGTCAGGTTATGCAAGAGCTCGTGACGACGCGTGCCGGCCGCATTCAAAATGGAATTTACGGTGGCAAGACCAACCGAGCGGTTGTGTTGGGTGCGTAATTCCTCGGTCAGTTTGGCTTCCAATTGCCTTTGCAGGACCTCAATCGCCGCCGGCGACGCGACATCGAGGGCAGCGACACGCCGCAGCACGTCCGCCTGCTGGCGCGGAACCAGTTCGGCCAGCAAGTCGGCAGCACGCTGCGCCGGCAGGTGTGCCACGACGACCGCGATCACCTGCGGATTCTCGTGCGCCAGATGATTGGCCAGGGTTTCAATCGAGGCCGCTCGCAGAATTGGGAACGGCCCGTCAGCGGCAGGTGCATCGAACGCATCCGCCGCCGCGGATGCCACGCCACCGTGGGGGCCGCCGGTTACGTCCCCATGGTCGACGGCTGGCTCCGCCGCCGGTCCCTTGTCGACAGCAAGCGGACTGGAGGGCGGGTCGACGTAGCGAGAACCGTCGACCATCGCAACCTCGGACGCTGCAACCTCGGACGCTGCAACCTTGGACGCCGCTTGGCCCTGCTCCAATGCGAATTGCGCGAAATCGAACTCCCAGGCGGTCGCATCATCCTCGTGGCGCGGCTGGGCGTCCTGTAGCCCATCGACGGGCTGCAATTGCGGTTCGTCGGCGGGAGTCGTCGCCCTGGCGCCACCTCCGGCGGAAACGAATTCCCGGACGATCTGATCTTGCTCTTCCTGGGAGACCAGGTCGAGTTCAAACACCGCGTCGCGAACTCGGGCTGCCTGTTCGGGCCCCATCTTATCGAGCAAGGCGTCGGCACTATCCCGGTCCAGCACGGAGACCAGAATGGCTGCCTTGCGAATCGACTCGAATGCGGAATTTTCCTTCATCATGCTTTCCTCAGTCATGAACTCCGAAGTCGTCGAAGCATCGCGTTCGGGGCGTCCGATCAGGCCGCGTCGCCGATCCAATTCGCCAGCACCGTGGCGGCCGCGTCGGGATCTTCATGGACCAATTCCGCCAATTTCTGGCGCAAACTTTGTTCGGTTGGTGAGTCCTTTGACGACACGGCAGCGGTAAGTTCAAATTCGTCCGCAGGGAGCCGGTCATACCGGTTCTCGGTCGCGGCCAGTTCGGGCGGCGAGGCGTCGGCAAGCGTTGGCGTTCGGTGACTTGCCCGATGCATGCTGCGGAAAACACAGAGACCGAACACCACCACGGACAGCAGGGCGACGGTCTGCCAATTATTCGCAAACCAGCTACCGGCGCTACCAGCGAAGCTCGTCGGATGCGTCCCAACGATGGGTGTGCTGGTATATGGCAGGACCGTCACCAGCGAATACGGATCCTCGCCGGGTGGCGCGGGCGGCAGCAGCGCGGCGACCATCTCCTTGATGGCTTGCGTCTCACGAGACTCGATTTCTTCGAGCTGCTGCTTGGCGGGGACGACGGGAGATTCACCACCGGCGGGAGGATTTTCTTCCATCCAAATATCGCGAAACAGCGAACGAGGAATCCGGATGGATGCGGTAACCCGCTCCGCCACTGGGGCATAGTTCGGGCGGCTCGCCGGAGGGCTTTCCGGCGGGGCAACACTGCCCTGGACCGATGACGCCACTCGACCCGCATGATTCGTCGCGTCGCCCACCTGCTTTGGCATGTTACCCAGCCCGTTGGTGTCGCGCCCCTGAGACGCGTCGACCGGGACTGTGATCAGTGAATCAACGGTCGATGGGGCGACCGGAGCAGCGGTCACTGGACGCGCCGCGTAGTCGTGATGGTCGCCAGAATCGAGAACATCGCGGCTGAGTTCGGCGTGCACTTCGACCAGCGCACCGCGATAGATTGCCAGCATGTTCTCGATACTGCGTTTGGTCCGCTCTTCGTAGAGCCGCACGCGGGCCGCATTGGGATCCTCGGCCGCCAGCGGAAGCCCGCTCTCGCCACTACCTGGAAACGAGAGATTAGCGTTGGAGTCCGCAATGGTGATGCGTTCGGGTTCGGCGCCAGACGCTCCGGCGACAATATTTCGAATTGTATTGATAAGGGTCTGGTCGAGATGCTTGGTGCCGATCGCGCGCACGATGGCGACCGCGGTACGGGCCTTACGCCGCGGGAATCCGCCCTGGTCAACCTCTTCAATTCGGACCGTGGCGCTCTCCACCGCCGTGAGATCACGAATCATTCGTTCAATGGTCTGTTCGCTGGCCTGCCGCTCCCGCCTTTCGGTAACATGTCGCGGGTCCATCAGGCTGCTGTTCGCAAACATCTGGTCGTAGGCGGTTCGGGACGTCTCGGGGAGCGCCCCCGCGTCGTTTAACGCCTTGAGATACTTTGAAGCCTCGCCAACCGGTACGCGGATACGACTTCCATCGCGGCGACCGTGTTCCAAGCCGGCATCGGCAAACGCGGCCTCCATTCTGGCGAGTTCCGGGTCACTGAGCGATTTCGCATTGAACAGGTACTCGCCATCGGCCTCTACGTCGTGCCGAAAAACAAAGGCCAGCCCAATCACCAGCACGACCAGGCACACGCCGGTCGCCAAACGTGCGGCTGGGGCCATCGATTGGAACAAGTCAGCCGCTTGCGTCAATCCGCGATTCAATACGTCCATCCATGAACTCCGTGGTGATTCGGTGGACCACAAGGGGCAAGCATCTTCATGCCTGTGCGGTCGTGATCAGCGTTAGACTCGAATCTCCTTGATCTCCTGGTAGGCTTCCACCAGCTTGTCGCGAACTTGCATCATCGTGCGGAGGGTCAGGTCGGCCTTCTGTACAGCCGTCAGCACTTCGGCCGTGTCGACGTCTCCGCCGGTCATCAACGTCTCGACTGCCTTGTCAGCATCCTGCTGCATCGAGTTGACGTGATCGATGGCCTCCAACATAAATTCTTTGAAACGCGGTTGACCATCGACCGGCTGCGACGGCGAAATCGGGCGGGTAAACTCCGGCGCTGAAATCTGAACGCCTTGAATCGGTTTCATGGCTCGACTGTCCTCGACGATCGATAACTGGCTGAACACGGTTTCATCAGGCCGCCCGTACGTACGATTTTTCTCGTGGCGCGTAACCGTACGCACGTAGTTTATTGGTCAGGGTGCGCACACCAATTCCCAGCGCCTGGGCGGTGCGCAAGCGGTGTCCGTCGAATTGATCCAAGGTCGCTTCGATCAACTTGCGTTCCATCTCTTGCAAGCTCATCCCCACCGGCAGCGTGGCCGACGAGCCAACATCGGTGGTGTCGGCAAGTTTGGCGGCAGGCGCGTCGCCGTCAATTAACCAGCCTCGAATGTCACTGGAGGTCACCGTCGCACCGGCATGCAAGAGACAACCGCGGGTGACGATATTCTCCAATTCACGCACGTTTCCCGGCCAGTGATATTCGTGCAGGCGGTCGAGTGCGCCGGGATCAAATTCACAGGCCTCGCCAGCCAAACGCTGCGAGGCACGCGCACAGAAGTGTTCGACCAGCAGTGGAATGTCGTCTGGACGCTGGCGAAGTGGGGGAACGTGAATGGGAATCACGGCCAGGCGAAAATAGAGATCCTCGCGAAACCGGCCCTGCCGCACATCTTCACGCAGGATGCGATTGCTGGTGGCGATCACACGGACATCGGTCGACCGCGTTTCGCTGGCACCGACGCGCTCAAATTGACGTTCCTGCAAGACTCGCAACAGCTTGGCTTGCAAGGGCAGGCCAATTTCGGTCACTTCGTCCAGCAGGATCGTGCCTTGATCGGCCAATTCAAATCGACCGATGCGGGGCGCTTCGGCGCTGGTAAACGAACCCCGTTCGTGACCAAACAACTCGCTCTCCATCAGCTGTGGTGAGAGCGCCGGACAATTGAGTCGCACCATGGGCGCGGCGGCGCGGACACTGCCGGCATGAACGGCGCTGGCGACCAACTCCTTGCCAACTCCGCTCTCACCGGTGATTAGAATGGTCTCGCTCGTTGGGGCTGCCTGCATAATCTTGGCACGCAACGCCTGCATTGGCTGGCTTTCGCCAATCATCGCCCCTTGTCCGCCGGGCGTTCCAGGCAGCAACGATCGCTGGTCGCACGCTTCGGCGTGATTCAGGGCACGCGCGACAATGGCTTCCAAATCATCAACATGAAACGGCTTCTCGATGAAATCGAATGCTCCCAGTCGCATCGCTTCCACTGCGGCAGCGACTGACGCATGCGCTGTGACCACGATTAATTGCGAGTCGACCGCTCGTTCACTGAGCCTTCGAATCAGTTCCAACCCGGTCATGCCAGGCATCCGCAGGTCCGTGATGATGACGTCGTACGACTGTTCGGTCACGACCTGCAGCGCCTCCGCGGCGCTGCAGCACCCGTCCACCTGATGGCCGGCACTGAGCAATACGTCGGCCATGGACTCCCGAGCACGGGCGTGGTCGTCCACCACCAGGATGGTACCACGTAACGGTTGCTTCGTGCCGATCATGCAGCGGCCTCCATGGCCCGACGCGGCAGGCAGATGGTAAAGGCAGCCCCGCCTTCGGGACAATTCGTCGCGCCGACGCTGCCGCCATGCGCCTCGGCGATCCGCGACACGATGGCCAGACCCAAGCCAGTGCCCTCGCGCTTGGTCGTAAAGAACGGCTCGAAGATGCGATTCTCGACGTGCTCTTCGATGCCGGGTCCACTATCGGCAATTTCCAACTCGAGCGTCCCCGCCGTGTCGATGGCCGTGATGTACAGCCCACCCCCGCTGGACATTGCATCGATGGCATTGAACACCAGGTTGACCAGCGCCCGACGCAACATGTCTCGATCGGCCGTCACGAACAGGCGACTGGGAACATCGACGACAGAGACAATTCCCTGCGACTCCAACTGCGGGGCCAATGCCTCGCAGACTTCATCGATCAATTCCCGGACGCTGAAATTTCGCCAGATCGGGCAACGGTCTGATGTAAAGCTCAACAAATCGGTCACGGTCGCCTCCAGTGCGGTAAAGCCCGCATCAATCTTCTCCATGATGTCGATACTGCCCGGATCGCCTATCGTCCGGCGACGCAGTAACCCCAAATACAACGTGACAGGCGCTAATCCGTTTCGCACCTCGTGTGCGACGTGAGAGGCCATCTGTCCCAAGTCAGCCAGCCGGTCCTTGCGAGCTAACTCGCGGTTCTTCGCCTCCAACTCATCACTCAATCGCCGGACTTCATCTCGCAAGACTTCGTGGGTTGTCTGAAGTCGATCGGTCGCTGCGCGCCACGCCTCCAAGACAACTTCCAACTCACTTGGCGCGTCCGCAGATGCATTGCCGGACGCCGCGGCGCGGTCGACGATGGCCGCGTCGGTCGTCGCTTCGGCGCCGGCGGCACGAGCCGCGTTGCCAACCGCACCGACGAAACACAACCTTCCCTTGTCCATAACCTGCTTCATACGTCTGAGCTCAAATCCAATTTTCCAGCCTGGCAGGCTGCCGAATCCAGGTAAGCCACCCGGGCCCGTGAGGGCCCGTCAATGTACTGCGCGGCCCGCGAGGCCACATGTTGCCGAACGACAGGGATTCCGACGCTCTCCTGCTCCATACGTTTGACTTCGTCGAGCAATCTATCGCAATCTCGAGCGATGTCCTGTGCCGCCTGACGATCTGCCGGAGTGCGCCAAATCCGCGTCTCGGGATCTTCTTCACGGAACGGATCCAGTTGGGCGTCCACGGTCTGCAATATCGCCGCTAATTTTTGTTTCTTGGCCAACAACCGCAGCAACTGGTTGATCTCGCCATCGCCGCATCCTTGCGACTGGTCGGCGGCGAGCTGGCGCAAATGCGTCAGCACGTTGCGTTTCTCGAGCAAACGCGTGACGAGAAGATCGGTATTCATGAGTGACATGATCGGTTACCCGGCCACCCACCATACGACGGAACGAATGTCCACCGGCCACGGGGCGACAAGAAGTAGAAAAGCGGCGGGGTTGTACTCGATTCAGGCGTGCGCTGTCAACGTGTTTGCCGGAGAGTTCACCGCTGAGACGATTCGCCTGCCCCACCGCCAGGGAAGTTGCGCGGTTTTCGAAATTGGAACCTGAAACATACGCGAGCGATTACGTTCTGTTGATTTCGCTCGCTCGTAGTCCCCCTCCCCTGGCACGTCTCGAAGTTGCGATTTCTCGAATGCCGCAGGGATGTCAGGTTGCAACCCGGGGTACAACCGTCAGCGGTCGCCGGCGCGAATCGCGTGGACGCTCGCGGCCCACGGTGCCCGTTGCCGTCGGCGCCCGACGACGGCGTGCAACGCACCCGGGAGCGGCGTGACCGCGGTTAGAATTCGACCAAGACACGACCGAACCGCTTCACGTTGCGGTGCCAGACGCTGCCTTGCGTGCCGAGGTTCGAGTAACCTCGCGGTGTGGTTCAATTAGCCGGCATCGCCGAGAAAATAAGTGGGATGCTCGGCGCTCGCGGTGCCGGTGACATGCTCCATGATCCAGGTATCCATGTCCTTGAGCATCTGCGTATCGACTTCATCACCACAGGGGTACTGCCGCACGGTGACGCCCAGCCCCGCAGTGTGAAAGAGCCGCAATTCTTGACACGCCAATTCGATCGGGTAGTCCTGCGACTCTCTTCCCTGGGCAATAAACAGAGGTAGACGGCGGGCGTCGGACAACTGGCCAAGCGGCGCACCGCCAAGGGGAAAGGGCCCACCAATGGACATCACGCCCGCGAAACAATCGGGATTTCGCAAGCCGATCCGGAACGCCATGGTGCCACCGGCCGCAAAGCCAGCTAAGAATACACGATTGGCCGCGACATTATATCGCCCACTTGCAGCCTCGATCGCGTCGAACACATGTTGCTCGGCGACGCTCAGATTCTCGTCGGCATCATCCCAGCCATAGCCGCGAGCATCATCCATCGGGCGATTGCCGCGGGGGCCCACGCCAACATAATTCCGCATGCTGATTTCCGGAACGACGCGAAACAACTCGTGCTCATCGCCATTTGGACCGTGCAACCAGACGAGCAGCGGGTAGGCATATTTCGGTTCGTAATGGAGAGGCGCGAAGAGTCCATGGGGAGCATCGGGCGCGGTGGTCAGGCCCACATGTTCAAGTTGTTCATCCGTCTGCGAAGTCGTCTCAGGTGCTTGGGCGAGTAGCTGAAGGCGATTCATATGGCTTTCGGAGACTGAAGTTGTGGGAAGATGCCAATGGCCTCGGGCTTCATGCCGCTGGAGCCGTACGTCAGTAAATTTGAGCGGGCGCGTTGTAAATCACCCCAGGAAAAAAGTCAACGTCAGGTGACGCCGACCGTTGTGTTGCTAGCACACGACAGGACGTTCCATTGCCCGACCGAGCGCTACGCAAGGGGCGATGGTGACGCGCCGCGCAGGACGGTTGCGCAGGACGGCCGCGCCGATTTCCGGCGAACTACGAGGCGAGCAATTCGCCCATCGTTTTGACGAGCCCTTTGACGGCGTCGATGCTGTTTTGAAACCCAGCTTTCTCTTCTTCCGTCAATTCAATCTCGACGATTCGTTCCACACCGGCGGCACCGAGGACAACGGGCACACCGACGTAATAGCCGCCAACCCCGTATTCCTTGTCACAATAGGCGGCACAGGGGATCAGACGCTTCTTGTCGCGGACGATCGCCTCAACCATTTGTGCGGTCGCTGCGGCCGGTGCGTAGTACGCGCTGCCGGTCTTGAGCAACTTGACAATCTCTGCACCACCATCACGCGTCCGCTGCACAATCTCCTCGAGACGTGCCGGGGCGATCAATTGCGTCACGGGAATCCCGCCGACGGATGTGCAACTGGGAACGGGAACCATGGTGTCACCATGCCCTCCCAGCAATAACGCCGAAACATCTTCCACGCTCACACCCAACTCCATGGCCAGGAACGTGCGGTAACGGGCGGTATCCAAGACACCAGCTTGACCGATCACGCGGGCCGACGGAAAGCCAGTCACCTTTCGCGCTTGTTGCACCATGGCATCGAGCGGATTGCTGACAACAATCACGATCGCGTTGGGGCTGGTTTTCTTCACTTGCTCGCAGACCGCTGTCATGATCTTGGCATTGGTGCTCAGCAGATCGTCGCGGCTCATCCCGGGTTTGCGGGGAATGCCGGCCGTGATCACGACGACATCGCTGTCCTTGGTATCCGCATAGTCGGTCGTTCCGACGATATTCGCGTCAAAACCCACAATTGGAGACGCTTCCATCAGATCCAGCGCCTTGCCCTTCGGCATGTCCTCGGTCGCCGGAATGTCGAGCAGCACAATATCGCCCAATTCGGCGGCCGCGCACCAATGCGCCGTTGTCGCCCCGACGTTCCCCGCGCCAATGATGGTGATCTTTGCTCGCGCCATTTCATCGTCTCCCAGCGTCCGGCGTCGGCCGCCGAACAAATAATTATGTAGGTTAAACAATCACTTCAGTCGCCCCTGGCCCCGAGCATTACGTGCCGTGGTTCCGGGGGGCCGCAACAAACGCTTTGCGATGATCATGGTGCCGTGAATTTGCCGTGGGCAACCAACGACCACTCGCATCACCCGAATATCCGCCTCTCGGGCAGCAAGTCAAGTGGGGAGACCGCGACTTCGCCGACCGGCGCGCGTTCGCCACGCAATTAGCAAGCAATGGAATTGCCTCGGACCCGCCCCACGCACAATTCAGCCCAGGTTGCTAAAGTCCGGGCCATCGGACGGCTCAATCTTTTCGAGCGATTGGTCGCCCACCAATTGGTCGCGGCGTCGGTGGGCCTCTTTTTCAAACTTCCGGTCGTTGCGACCGGTACGCCACAATCCGAGCCAGGTAATTGCCAGCACAACGAGAAACAGGAAACCGGCAATGACGCCCACCCAAGGGCTGCCGGCTGACGCGACATCGATGACTTGTAAACTTTGCCCAATCAACAACGGGCCGATCTGTAATTGCCGATCGTCAAATGACGAAATGTACTCGGAACGATACGACCACAGCTTGAAATAGATCGCGGCCACGCGAACCTGCTGCCGAATGTCGTCCCCCTCCCGCATCCCCGGCGGAAGTTCTCTGACACAAACCGTGATCGGGTAGTCATGCTCGAAGGTAGGCACTTCACCGGTCGCTGTTGGGTCGCCCAGACGGACAACCTGATTTCCAAGCGGGACGAAAATATCGACCTGATAGTAGTGGTCCAGACCGAATCGCTCCTGGAGATCCTTCTCGCCAACCAGGATCTTCGATACCCGCCGCGCCGTACCCGCCAACGAGAAGATCCTGCCTTGATTGATGCGCGGTGATTGCAGAAGTGGGCCAAATGGCGGATCTCGTTCGGCCACCTGTGTCAACTTCCCGGGCGCGGCGCGGCCGGCGGCTGCCAGCAACTGATAAAAGCACTCGCTATCAGCGTCTTCGATCCCTTTTCGGTTGCGCAGGCGAACGGCATCGAACAGCCCGATGTCCATTCCCAACTCGGCCAACACGAGGTGATCGGCCGCCACAAAGTTGGCTTCATCAACACGATCGGGATGCCACGCGACGCGCGGTGTCACGCAGACCAGTGTGGGAACGTCACCCGCCCCGCTGCTCGGTTTCAAAAACAATCCCAACGCAGAGACCGGCTCATCCATCGGCCCAGGTTGCCATTGCCTGGGGATCGCCCGCGTGCAGACTTCGAGGCGGCATGGCGGTTGATCACTCTCAATGGTGACCAGGTAATAATCCGAGAACTCGAACCGCTCGGCTAATTCCGGTGGGAGCATGACGTGTCGCAGATGCGTGGCCCGTCCAGCCAATCGCAAGGCGTCACTGCGGTGGTCGGCTGGTGCGGCGACCAAGGCGGCCACATCCCAATCGGGTACCGCCCAACGCTGCAAGGAAGCGAGTGGAAAGCGGGGCATCTGGTAGAGAATACGAATCAGCGTCTCTTCGTCCTCAGGTCCCAGCCCTTCACCGTCAGCCAACATCTTCAATTGGCTCTCGGCAATCCCATACAACTCAAGCAGTTCGCTCGGGTGAATCAGCTTTCGCGGGGGCAATCCAGGCCCGGTCGGACCAGCGTCATCCCAAGGCAACGTCCCGCTGGGCTGGACAGCGGGCTGACGGGTGTCGGCGCCTGGGGCCTCGTCGGTATTGGTGGGATCCGCGTCGACGTCGGGTGGCTCGGTCGCGATCGGCCCACCGTCGTTTGACGCGGTGACCGAGGATGGTGTGGCGGAGGGTGGTGGGTCATCCGACGTTGCGGCGTCGCGTTCTGGGTCGTCATCTTTTGCAGCGACTGGCGTTGCTTGAGCCGGCTGCGCGTCGACGTGACGACCACCGAGTAACATCAGCAACGTGACGCCGATCAGCGCAACCCCATCCCAGCGCAAGATCTGCTGCGCACCTGGTGCGAGGCGCGTTGCACGGTTCATCATCACGGTGAGATCTGATCTATTCACGAGTGGTTTCCCTATCGGCTGCAGCCAGGTTACGCAACGCTTCTTCTGGGCTCGGCAACACTTCCCGTTGCTTCAGCGCCTCCAATTCATCACGGTCGGCCTTGCGAAGTGACGTCCCCTCCCCCACAGGATTCTTGCCGGCCCGATAAGCGAGCACGGCAAGGCAGATCGACAGCGCGAGCACCCCCGCAACGGATGCAACCGCCACAGCCAGCTTCGGCAAGGGGCGGTCCTGCCCTTGCGTGGGATCCGCCGTCCAGACCGGGCCGCGTGCCAAGAGCAATGGCGCGGTTTGCAAACCGCCCTGCCCCGGATATGCCCAGCGTTTGAAAAAGTAGCCGGTAAACGCCACGTCCTCGCGGAGTTCGGTGGTGCTGCGATCCAGGTCTTTGTCCTTGACCTCAGGAAATCCCGCCGGCGTTTCCAACGCATAGACAACAATCGGCGAATTGGGGCCGCCGTCCGGCTTGACCCAATACACCACGTAACTCTCGATGCCATGGATGTTCCGCGGCGCCTGCACGCGGTAAGCCAGGCGCGCTGAGCCGTGGATTGTTACCAGCTTGCCGCGATACTCGTCGGACTGTTTGAACATCTGCAAGAAGCCAACGTCACCGATACTATCACGCTGCAGTTGGTCGGGATCGGTGCGCTGTAGCTTCTCGAACCAGCGAAACCAGGCGTCTTGTTCCGCCGGCCGCCAGAACGAGTCATCGTGAATTGCCATCACCGCCAGCTCATCCAACCGCAATTGCAGGGCGCCCAGCCGGTCGCGTTCAGGTTGGGTCCAGGGTCGTGACTCCGCAGGCGCTTGCAGGGCGGGCAGCAACTCACGACTCCAACCCACCTCCAGATCGCCGAGCGCATTGAGGAGCCCCTCCTTCTGTGAATCGGCCAGCGAATCCGCTGACAGCATGACGGCTTCATTGGCGCCGTTGAGGTATAGCGTGAACGCTTGCGCGATGGCATCGAGGGAGTCGCCCCACGACGGCTCGATGCCCTCCGCTTGATCATTCGGTGCACGCGCCGCCAGCAGAACTCGATCCAACGCCGTGCGATCGGTCCGCGGCAACCGATCGAAAACCTTTCTCCAAGCGTCCAACTCAAGCCGATGCAGCGCATCCTGCCGGTCCGTGCCCGACGCTTGCGGGATGATGGTTGCGGGATCGATCTGCGGGCTCGCGTAGACCGTGCCGGCCGGATCGCCCGTCTCTCGCTCTGGCAGGCTGGTGTCAAAATCTTCGGGTGCGGCTTCGGTCTGAGGCACACCATTCCACATCCACTGCCAGTTCTCCGCCTTGCGCGCCTCAAACATCAGCGAGATCACCAACAACAACGACGCGACCGCGACCAGCAGCCGCAATTGGACTCGCCGCGAAAAGTAATCCGGCGGTGGCTTTGGTGTCTTGCTCCCCGAGGGCATTGGGACACACCTTTCAGCTAAGAATTCTTCGGAACGACTCGCGTCGCTGGCACGCCGTGTTGGCACGAGGCCGCATTGGATGATGCCAATTGAAATTTTACACCGAGTTCCCGGTTTCGTCTGCCCGGACGGCGAACCGGCGCGGGCGCTGGCGGGGAATGTCGCATTGATGGGCAGTCAACAGCCATCCTGCCAACAAGTTACTCCAACCGACGTGCTTCCGGTGCAGGTGCGGGGAATAATGAAGCTGCCGGTTGACGAATGTCCGGGTGCCGGCACACATAACCTGTCCCTCACAGCTCGCGTCGTGC
>JAUIHJ010000114.1 GCA_030432015.1 bacterium | reverse complement strand
AACAAACACGATCGGCCGCTGGATCAAAAACATAGGAATCGTGGTTTTTCAACGGTCGGTCTAATTGCCGCTAAAGCGCTGAACTAATTGACGCCGAACACGGCTCGAATTCGACCCATCGCGTGCGAACGTTCTGGTCGGTTGCCAGTCGCCAGGCGCCCCTGGTGGCAAAGACGTGCGACTCGCGGTGCTCGCCCGTTGAATCGGCCCAATCGTAGGTGACCTTCACTGGATCGGACCCGCGAACGTGCTCCATCAGGTGAGCCTCGGCCCTGAGGTAGGGTTTGCCGCCGTCGTTGCGAAAGCGGATCTGGATTGGCTGGTTGGCCGACGACGTGACCGCGGACGAACCGTAGCAGAAGCTCTGCGACCAAAAATCTCCTGGTTCATTACCACGCCGGGTGATTGTCCAATCCCGGACCAATGGCTGCCAAGTCCTGCCCGCGTCGACGCTGTGTTCGATCTGGTAGCGGACCTTGGCATCAGGCGGGCTGCCCGAGGCGACGTGGGCCGCGGCGAAAATTCCGAGCAGCGGGCGAGCCGGCGTTGCGGCGAGCGTCACCGATTTTTCACCGAATGCGCTGCCGATGAGGGACGTCTTGGCGAGATCAAGTTCGGGCCCCAGCGAGACGCACCTTTTGCCAGAAGCTTCGTAGTGGATGGTCGTGCCGCCCGCCTTGAGCCGCGGCAACACTGCGACGTTCGCCTGACAGACGGTCCGAATCTCCAAGCTCGCATTGGCAAGCTGTTCTGCGCCCTGGCCGAAACGAATCCAGTACTGCGAGTGGCCTTTGACCAGATCAGTGAAGTCCAGGCTGTCGGCGAGCGTCTTGGACTCCGACCACGTGCGACCGGCATTGACCGACACGGCGACGTCGCATCGGCCGTCTCCCCGTACCACCAGTCCGTTCCGGCACGCGTTCTCGTAGATCCCCCAAGGCTCGTTGTTGGGCGGCGTCGCCCCGATGACGTACGGCGTGCGAAACTCAAACACGACGCGCCGTTGATCCTCCTGGACGACACCCTCACGATAATCATCGCTCGCGAAGTCGGGGTGATATACATATTCGACATTGGCAAAGCGAGCCTGACCGTCGCGATGCGGTGTTCCCTGTTTCGAGCCGTACATCTTGTCCGGCTGGTTGACCCAAGTCCGTGAACGTTCGGGCCCCGGTATGCCAGCGGTGTTGTAGTTCTGTCCCCAGAAAACAAACGTCTTGCCGTCCTCCAGCCCGGGCTCGAAGTAGCGCCGCATGCGCTCGCCGCGGCGCAGGTGAACCATCGGCGGCGGTCCATCATAACCAGCCAGATACTCGGCGACTGCGTACTTTCGATAGGAATTGCCATCGTTCGGGTGCAGACCGCAGACCAGCCAACCGCGCTGTCTCTGTGGCTTGTAATCACGTTTGATCCAGCGATCGACGTCGCTCTGCAGCTCGCCAATCCCCAGTAGCCGGTGACCGGACTCGTCGAAAATCACTGTCGACAAGTCGTGATCTAACAACGCCCATTTGCCTTCCCTCCCATAAACGCCACCCTGCAAGAACACTTCGAACGCATTGTGGCCGGCAGCGCCGACTCCGCGAGCCCGGCAGTGTCCCAACAGGTGATTGAATTCCGCGGTCCACTGCGAATGGGTCGTGCCGCACAGGCCGAATCCGTAGCCGAACAAACCGTTCCAGTATTCGCGCAACCGGAGATCCTTGCCTCGTGCGATCCCCTCGCCCCAGAGGTCTTGGCTACCAGCGGACCCATGCCAGTAATGCGCATTGCGCCAGAACCAGGCGGCCAGTGCCTTCTGCTCATCAGAGTCTACGCGGAGGCCGGTGACGCGCCGGTACGCCTTCGCTTGTGTTGCAAACAAACGCGGGAACGTCGATATGGCCAGCTCGCCCGGATACCACGGATGGTCGGTGCGGATCTGCGGGTCGCCGACCTCGGCAAGTAGTGGAACTGCCAGCCCTAGAACGATACCAAAGCAGCACACAGTCTTGAGGATCATACGAGTAACCGCCCGGCTTTTTGATTGTGTGAATTGGGACCTTCGCATTCAACTGTCCTGCCAGACTTCTGAGACGATTGGCTTTGTCCGGTCCATGACCGTGAGCATCGCGTGAGGGGACTCCGCTTGGGCCGGAGCCCCCCAACTCGATCAATCTGAATTGTCCTCGCCTTGCTAACCAGCGGCAATTGACGCCCGCTCGCTTATCTGAAAGGCCTTTCCGTCACGATTCTTAATCGCTCGCCTCGACGACCAGTTCCCCATTCATGACCAGCCAGTGGCCTGGGAACGTGCAGAGAAAAGGATACCGACCGGGCTGGTCCGGCGCCGTGAAGTAAATGGTAAACTGCTCCTTGGGCAGCACGACGTCGGTGAAGGCGAGAACATCGGTGGAGTCGGGAATGTAGTGACGAATCGCAGCCTCGGGGTCCGAGATCATTCGATTGGCGAGTTCACCGACCCGCTTGAGCGTTCCCGGCTTCACGAGTGCCCAGTTGTGCGGGACGACGTCGGGATTGTTCAGCGTGAATTCAATCAGCTCGCCGGGCCGGGCACGTATCATCCGTGTCTGGAACGAGAGATTGCTGCCGGTCGCGATGGTGACTTGGCGCCCCCCATTCTTCTTTTTCGCGAACGGGTTGGGAATACTGCGGGTCGCCATCGCCAGATCCGCCACGATGGGGTGTGCTTGGATCCGTTTGCCAGGCCTTGGTTGCAACCCGGGCGCCTCAAGAAAATCTTCTTCTTCCAGCGCATGCACGGTCACAAACAACTCATGCACTGTCTGGGCGCTCGACTGAACGCGCAGATGCAGCTGGTTGACGGGCTGGATATCCGGTATTTCAAGAAACAGCGACCGACCGTCCCGCACGACATGGGCGGTCGTGATGGCAACATGATCGTGACCGCGCATCCCCATGTGGCGCGTCGAAAACTCGGGGGATCCGTATGCGCTGCTGTAGCGGTAGTTCCAGCACTGGGCAAAATGGTTGACCGCCTCGCCTGCCACATCCGGTTGCAATCGTTCCGCAAACGTCAGCAAGACGCCGTTGCGATAGGTCTTGAAGGCGACCGGGATTTGCACCGATGCACCGGTGTAACGCACGCGTTGAAAACATCCGGGCTGAGGCGTATAGCATCCCCAGCCTTGCATGCCGGTGACGTACAGCTGACCATCCTCCGGTCGGAAGCGGCCTCGATGGACGCCGGATAAGAATTCGCCCGGCAAGGGAACGACCGCGCCCTGCATCTGCCCAGCGACTTCATCACGCAGAACCAGGAAATGCGTGCCCGTGCCAAATGAAAAATGAAGTAGCTGATCGCGAAGCGGACCCCAGCGGTCGCTCTGGACAACCTGCTGACCGCCTGCGGAATTATCCAGCCCGCGCGGCAGATAAACCAGTGGCAGCGCAGGTGGCTGGCCATCCTGCGGACCGGGATATCCAAAGAAAGGCGCGCCGGCGATGGGCGTTTCTCGCGGCTTGGGAAATGCACAGATCATCGACGCCGGCGTCCAGCTTCCTTCGGAACAGGGTACCGTAATCACGCCGTCGTTCGTTAAGCCGATTCCATCAGGGTTGCGGAACCCGGTGGCAACCACCGTCGCCTGACTGCCGTCCGGCGATATTCGGACAATGCCCTGGTTCCCGGATGCGGTGTAGAAATAGCCAGCCGGATCCCGTTCCAGACCGCAGATAAAGTCATGCCCCGCGGCGGACGTCTGATAGGCATTGCTAAAGCACTGGTAATAGTCTGCCTCACCGTCGTTATTGAGATCCTGCAATCGCGTGATCTGGTCGCGCCCCAAGACGAAGATGCCCTCGTCATCGACGACCATGCCCTGGCAGTGATGCAAGCCGGAAGCAAAGCGGGTCCATGTCGCCTTAGTGGATGGATACCCCACACCGGTGATCCGCCAGACATCGCCGTGCATCGTACAAAGCAGCGCCGAACCATCCTGCTGAAAGCCCAGCCCGCCACCAAAGAGCGGCACGTTCCAAGGGTTTTCGGCAGGCATTTCGATCGTATCAACGGCGTACGGCGAGCCACCGCCGTGACGGATTGCGGTGTCCAACGTGGCAGGCCATTGACGTGGCGCATGGGCAAGTCGGGTAGCCAACGGATGGTCTTCGAACGGTGCCACCTGCCGTACGAATTTGCCGTCAGCAACCCAGGGCGCATCGAGATACCGTGTCTTGCCAAGGCGGTACACAAAGGCGACACGGCGGCCGACGCGGTAATACCCTTCGTAGTGGAAATCGTCGCTGCTCTGGTCGGACAGGTAACGCCGACCTTGCTCGGCAAACGGAACCATCGTCCCGTCCATCGACAATCCGTGCATGAATCCGTGCCGCACGGACGAGAAATTGACGAAGCCCCCCTTCCACACCGCGTCGTAACTCAACGTGTCCGGGTTAAAACAACAGGCCAGTTCGCCTTGTTCGCCCAGTTGCAAACAGACGCCGCGGGGGACGGTCACGCCGCCGCCGCGAAAAATGCCGCCTTGAACGGAGCCAAGTTGTACGTCGTTCCAAGCGCCACTGGCCCAAGTCTCCTCGTTCTGGTTGCCCCAGTGGCCAAGCGTTCCACCATCCAGGCCGGGAAACTCCATCAGCACAGTTGGTACCGGCTGCTTTGCCTTGGCGAGCCCACGAAAATAATCTGCCTCCTTGGCATAGAAATCATACAAGCGATCGCGGTTGATGTTTGCCTGCCAATGCGGCCAGTTGTCCGGGTGCAGCGGTGTGCGGTCAAAAGGAAATTCCGCCGGGCCGTGCTGGTGCGCCAGCGCATGCCGCAAGACGCCACTCATGTCGGCCAAGGGGACTCCCTCGTCACGACCAAGGCCGAAAAGAAACTTGAGCAAATCAGCAACCTGCTGTTCGGACATCGCCGCCAGCAGTTGCTCGGGCATCAACGAACCAATTTCACGCCGCAATTCAATCTCCGCCTGCGGAATCGTGAGGGCGTGCTGCGGTCCCTTGGTCGGGTCGCGTAACACGATTTCGGTCTCGCTTTCTCGCACGACGTATCCGCTGGTCGAGATTCCGCCGGACGTGACCACAAGATGCGCCATATGCTCCGTCCGGACCTGTCGCTTGGGCCATAACACCGACTCAATGATCTCGCGCGGTTTGCGCTGTTGACCAATTTCCGTTAGCGGCGGGCCCACGCTGCCGCCATGGGGACCGAGCTGATGACAGCTCAGGCAGGCGGACTTGGCGTCAGCAAAGACCATCATCCCCCGCGCGGCGTTGCCGTGCCGATTGGCGGACTCGACCAGGCCGTCAACCAACTCGAGCGAATAGTCCGGCACCAGGCGGCTCCCGGTGGGCGACTCGTCGCGAGCATCCGGTTTGGCGTCTCGGGCCGCCGGCTCAGCGGGGGGCCCGGTCTTGGCTTGCCAATGCAACAAGGTCGCGTCGTCGCGCGGCGGAGCGGATGCTCGACTCCAATTCGCTTCCCGAACGCCGCTTGAAATCCGAACCCAGTCGATCGGCCCGCTGCACCCAAAATGCCCTTCCACCAACCGACCAATGGCGAATCCGCCCGGCACCCGGCGATTCGGCCGATGCTTAACCGCCTGGTCGGCGACCACTTTGCCATCGACATAAAGGCGTATTCGGTTTGTCTCGCGCACCAGCGCAATGTTGTGTGGCCGACCGTCGCAGAGCATCACTTCGGATCGCGTATGATCGGGAATCAAGCCCGGCGTATAGGCAGTTAGCAAGCCACTTCCGGCAACGGTGAACAGTTCCCAGTGTGTGCTGGAGTCCTTGGTGTCGCTTGCCACCAGAATGTTGTAGTCGTCTCGGCGCGGCAGGGTCGCGCGACATTCGACCGTCAGCGGCGCGGTGCGATACGCGTCGTGTCCTTCCAGCAGGACGCCGGGCACCTTGCCGCCGCGCGGGAGCGGTGCCGTTTTCGCGGGGGACCACGTCCGCGGTGATGGCTTGGGCCCGGCTGGTCGCCCGTCAAGTTGGGGACGAATCCAGGCCAGACCGTCCAGATTGTCGCGGAGGCGCAATTCAACGTCGTCCTGCGTATGCCCAATAATGCCAATCCGCCCCCGGTATCCAGAGTCACGAATCGTCTGTAATAGTTCGACGTCGAATTCGCCCTCTCCCAGCGGCAAAATCTTTTGGCCACGTTGATCTCCATCACGCGTCATGCCATTCAGATTCAGGCACAACAAGTAGGGCTTCATCATGCCGATGATTTTGGCGAAGTCATCAATGCGGTGGTGCGCGTGATGCTGGTTGTAGACGATGCCGACATGCCGACCGTTATGGTGTTGCCGCAGGAACTCACAGACCGCCACCATGTTTTCGGGCTCACCTCCCCAGCCGCCATGATTGTAAAGGCCCAACTGGCAGCCCATCGCTCTAGTACGCTCGACCAGTGGCAGCAACTGCGTGGCAGCAGACTTGACGCGTTCCGCCTCGGTCGCCCCTTGCGGCATCGCGAGCATCGTCCAGATTTGTGGATGCAGATCGTATTTCGCAAAGAGGCGAAAGGCGTCGTCGTGGACGCCCCAAAAGGCGAAATAATTCAAACCGTGTTTCTTGTATTCGAGAATCTCCTGCTCGAACGTGGGTACGTGTTCCGCGCGCCAGTCGTAGGCGATCTGGGTCAGGCCGAGCTTCGCGCACATCGCAGCGCGTTCGGCCGGCCCCCGCTTGTTGCCGTCAAAAGGAACGATACACCAGGCGACGAGGTTGTCTTTCGCGTAGATGTCAACGTCGGCAGGCGGCGTTTCGGCCGCCCCGCTAATTTCCGGCGACAACGCCACACAGATCAGTAGAAATGGCAAGAACCTATTCATTACGGAAGCTCTCCGGCGCCTGCATCGACCCGCGTGTCGTTTCACGGGATACGCAGACGCGATACAATCGTACGACACCACTCGAAGTCGTTTTCTCGACTTGACAATTGAAACACAAGCCCACGCATGGAACAACCAAGACGATGAAAACGGCAGGCGGCACGACAGTCATTAGAAACGGGCAACTGATCGACGGCCAGGGCGGCGCGCCGATCGCCGATGGGTGCCTTGTACTGCAAGACGGTTGTATCGGCTTTGCCGGGCGCAGCGAGGATGCGCCGCCGGTCGCGCCGGATACCGCGGTGGTTGACGCTCGCGGTGGCACGATCATGCCGGGGCTGGTGGAGGCGCACTTCCATCCCACCTATTTCAATGTCGCGGCACTCGAAGATCTGGACATCAAGTACCCGGTCGAATACGTCACCCTGCTGGCTGCAGCCAACGCCAAACTGGCGCTGGAGTGCGGATACACCGCCGCCCGAAGCGGAGGCAGTTTATTCAATATCGATGTGTGGGTGAAGAAAGCGATTGAAGACGACCTCATTCCCGGCCCGCGACTGGCGGCGAGCGGTCGTGAGATCTGCGGCGCCGGTGGCTTGATGGATTGGAACCCGGAATTTCGCAAGATCGGAATGGAGGGTTTGATCTTGCTGGTCAACGGCGCGGACGAAGCCCGAAAGGCCGTGCGAAAACTGGTCAAGGATGGCGTTGAGTGGGTCAAGACGTATCCCACCGGCGACGCGGCGGCTGCGGAGACCAACGATCACCACACGCTTTGCATGACATTCGAGGAAATGCACGCCGTGGTGCAGACGGCGCACAACCACAACCTGAAGGTAACCGGACATTGTCGGGCCACGGCGGGAATTAAGAACGCGCTGCTGGCGGGCTACGACGCGCTCGAACACGCCACCTTCATCGACGACGAGACGCTGGAGTTAATGCTCGAGCGCGACGTTCCCGCGGTGCCGGCGTTGTATTTCGAGAAGATGAGTGTCGAGTTAGGACCCGACTACGGCATGTCACAGGCGGTCATCGACGGGCATCAGGAAACCCTGGAGGGCGGAGCCGAATCGGCCCGGCGCATCCTGGCGGCAGGAGGCCGGTTGGGTATGGGGGGCGATTACGGATTCGCTTGGAATCCGCACGGAGATTATGCCAAGGAACTCGCCTTTTTCGTCGACTATGTGGGCCTCAAGCCGCTCGAGGTCATCACGTGTGCGACCAGAACCGGCGCGGAAATCCTGGGCCGGGCGGACGAACTGGGTACACTGGAGCCTGGCAAAGTGGCCGACATCCTGATCGTGGATGGCGATGTGCTCGACGACATCACCATCCTGCAGGATCGAACACGCTTCCTCGCCGTGCTCCAGGGTGGCGTTCAAAAGGCCGGTACCCTGAACCTGAATTAATGTTGAACCCTTCTTGACCGAGGACCAAAGTATGAACTGGAAATTGATCGGATTCGTCGCGCTGCTCGCTGTCAGTAGGCAAGCTACACCGGCCGTCAGCCAGACAATCGAAAAGCCGCCACATGCCGAAGTCGACGGTAACATTTCCTGGGTCTACGATTATGCCGAAGGGCAGTTGCTTAGCCAGGCGAGCGGCAAACCAATGTTCGTCGTCTTCCGGTGTGAACGTTGACTGGCGTGTTCCGATTTCGACGGGCAGGTTGTCCGTCAAGACCGTGATGTGGCCGACTTGGCCGAACAGTTTGTCTGCGTGCGAATTCAATCGATGAACGGAGTGAACCTGAATCACTTTCCATTCGAATACGATCTGACGTGGATGGCCTTCTTCCAAAATGCAGAAGGCCGGACGTATCTTCGCTACGGTGGGCGCGAAGACCGTCATGCCGACACGCACATGACCAAAGCATCGCTGGTGCGATCCATGCAGCAAGCACTGGCACTGCATCAGCGAGGTGATGTCAAGCCGGCGAGCCGCTACGAACCGGTTGCCAGCTCAGTGCGCACACCCGAGGAGATTCCCCCGATGCAGGCCATGATGAGCCGGCGCAAGGTAAGCTGCATTCACTGCCACGATGTGAAAGTCGCACAGCTACGGCACGCTGGCGACCTGGGTTTGTTGCGCAAAGAGATGGTCTTTACCTATCCCAGCCCCGCGAATCTCGGAATTCATCTCGATCCGGACATCCAAAACCGTGTGGCGGCAGTCGACAAGAATTCGGTGGCGGACAAGGCGGGCATTCAACCCGACGACCGGCTCCAAACCATCGACAGTCAACGTGTGCTCACCTTCGCGGACGTGACGCGCGTGCTGGAGTTGGCACCGCCGACAGGAACGTTGCGAGTGGTCGTTGCACGGCGCGGCCAGGCACTGTCCACAAAGGAAATTCCGTTGCTCACCGGTTGGCGAAAATCCGCCGATCCGTCCTGGCGAGCCTCAGGGGGAGTCGTGGGTCCCAACGCAGGTCTGTGGGGTGTTCCGTTGGATCCAGCAGAACGCCGCAAGATGGGACTCGGCGCCGACGATCTGGCAATCAAGGTCACCTTCATTCACAAGCCGTGGTCGCGAGGTGCGGGGATCAAGCTGAAAGACGTCATCGTCTCGATTGATGGCCAGACGCAGCATATGACGACGCGGCAGTTGCAATCGTATCTGCACCAGAATACAAACTGGGGCGATACAATTGAGCTTGTGATCCAGCGTGGCGGCAAGCCGCAGAATCTGAAGATGGCGTTTCCGCGGACTCCACCGGATTAAGCAACCGAGCGTAATTCGTCGACAATCGAGAGACGGGGTTGTCTTTCGCGGCCCAGCGGATCGGGTCGGGAGCATGAGCCTGTCAGCGAAAAAACTGCCTGTCCGCATAACGCGGCATGCAGCATGCCGCGTGGAATCGCGCTCGGTCGTTTCGTTGGGCAGTCTCCGGCTGTTCAAAGAGCCGTTGCTTTTTTGGCGGATTCATCCTCGGCAGGTTGCCTGGCTGGACCCGCCCTACCCTGGCACCCGCGACACAAGAGGCAGGCTGCGGAGGCGTTTGAAGGGCAATGCGCTGTGGTGCGATCCCGTGCAAGTGGCACCGTTGCGCAGCGGCGCGTTTCCGACTCGGGCGACCCTGACACGTCGTCGCTGAAGGAATGAGTTCCTTCGATTAGGCGATTTCGGTTACAATGAATCGTTGCTACGGACGCCCGCGGCGGCGGATCCTTGACTTTCCACGTTATGCCGGTGGCGGCCTTTCCACCGCGCACCACACCTGACAACCACCCGTCTCAAATCAAGTGACACGTTTACCCCTTGGTAACTTACAAATCACCATGCCCAAGCCGTTCGCACTTTGGATATTAACGCTTTTGGTGGTGGCCTCGGTCACGCAGGCTGACGAACGCAAGCCGGCGGATGATGCCGCGCGGATCGACTTCTTCGAATCACGCATCCGACCGGTGCTTGTCAAGCATTGCTACGAGTGCCACGCGGTGGACAGCCAAGAAATCAAAGGCGGTTTGGTGGTTGACTCTGCCGCAGGACTGCTCGATGGTGGTGATTCCGGTCCGGCGCTGGTCAAGCATCAGCCGGCCGCCAGCCCGTTGCTGGATGCCTTGCGGTACGATGGGCTGGAGATGCCGCCGGCAGGGAAGCTGCCCGACAACGTCATCCAAGACTTTGAACGCTGGATTGCGATGGGCGCCCCGGATCCACGGGTCCGAACGTCGACCGCGCCACGCGCCGCGACGATCGACATCGAACAGGGGCGTCAATTCTGGGCCTTTCAAAGGCCGCAGCGGCACCCCGCCCCGCAGGTGAAGGATCAACGTTGGCCGCGCACGAGTATTGACGCGTTTGTCCTGGCGCAGCTTGAAGCGTCGGACTTGCAACCCGTCGCCGACGCCGATCGCGGTACCCTGGTCCGTCGCATCTATTATGACCTGACGGGTTTGCCACCCTCGCCAGCCGCGTTCGAGGCCGCAATCAACGACCTCTCCGTCGAGGCGTTGGTTGATCAGTTGCTGGACTCGCCGCAATTTGGCGTGCACTGGGGCCGCCACTGGTTGGACGTGGCCCGCTATGCGGATTCCAACGGCAGCGACTTCAATGCGACTTTTCACAACGCTTGGCGGTACCGCGATTACGTTGTCGACGCGATGAATCACGACAAGCCGTTTGATCAATTTGTTCGCGAGCAGTTGGCCGGGGACCTGCTCCCGTTTGACTCAGACGAGCAGCGGGCTGAACAGATTATCGCCACTGGTTTCTTGATTCTCGGCACGAAGATGCTCAGCGAACGCGACAAGGCCAAGCTGCAAATGGACGTCGTTGATGAGCAGATCAATACGGTGGGCAGCGCCTTCATGGGGATGACCCTGGGCTGCGCGCGGTGCCACGACCACAAATTCGATCCGATTCCCACGCGAGACTACTACGCCTTGGCTGGCATTTTCAGCAGCTCCCGCACCCTTCAGGGTGAAAGTCAGAAGTATGTTTCGACCTGGAAACGGAGCGACTTGCCCGCCGAGCCGGCGCTGGTTGCCGCCGTTGGCCAGCACGAACAACGTGTTCGAGAGGTGGCCAAGCGACTTGCCGATGCCAAGAAACAACTCCAGGCGGCGGAGAACCACCTCAACCAACTGGGCGCGCAGGCCAATCCCCTGCTGGTTGATGATACCGCGGCGAAACTTGTCGGTCGCTGGAAAGCTTCGACGCTGGTCCCCAGCTTTATCGGCAAGGGCTACATTCACGATGACAAAGAGGGCAAGGGGCAAAAGTCGGTCTCCTTTGAGCTGGAATTGCCGCAGACCGCCGCATACGAAATTCGACTCTCCTATACGTCCGGATCGAGCCGTGAGAAGCAGGTGCCGGTCACGATTCAGCACGCCGATGGTGAAGCTAGCCTGACGGTTGATCAGACGCGGGAGCCGCCCATCGACGGACTGTTTGCGTCGTTGGGGCGGTTTCGCTTTTCAGCCGGCAAACCGGCGAGTGTCACGATTACGACCGCAGGAACGACGGGCCATGTCATTGTCGATGCGGTGCAATTTGTGGAGCTTGATGCCGAGGGTCAGCCGGTAGATGCCACTCCGCCAGACACAAGCCAAGCGACTCGCCACGCTCGGCAGGAGGTTGACCGGGTCAAGACCGTGATTGCTGACTTGGAGAACCAGACGAAGGAACTCAACAAGCAGGCCCCGCCGCCGCTCCCACAGGCGATTGCGGTCGCGGAACTCGATACGATCGACGACTGTGAAATCTGCGTCCGTGGAGAGCATCTTAACCGTGGCGAAAAAGTGCCGCGTGGATTCCTGCAGGTCGCCACGGTCGGCCCGGCCCCCGAGATTCCGTCGACCCAGAGCGGTCGTCGCGAATTGGCCGACTGGATCGCGAATCCCGCGCATCCATTAACCGGCCGGGTCATGGTGAATCGCGTCTGGTATCACCTGCTGGGCGAAGGTCTTGTTCGCAGCGTCGACAATTTTGGAGAATTGGGGCAGCGTCCCACCCATCCAGAACTGCTCGACGAACTTGCCAGTCGGTTTGTCGCCCCCAGCCGCGAAGGCGGCTTCGCCTGGTCGGTCAAGCAACTGATTCGCGAGATTATGCTCAGCCGGACATACCAGTTGAGCAGCGCGTCAAACGAGCACGCTTGGAACGTTGACGCCGAGAACCGGCTGTTATGGCGCGCGCACCGGCGCCGACTGCCGGCGGAAGCAATTCGCGATTCCATGCTGTTCATCGGCGGCGTCTTGGACGTTTCTCCCGGCGGGTCCCCCGTCAAGGGCCTCGGGACGCTGGTCAACAACAACACCCCCGACGCGGAGTCCTACGAATCGCAGGAGACGGCTCGTCGCAGCCTGTACCTGCCGATCATCCGCAACGAGTTGCCAGCCTCGCTGACCGTCTTCGACTTTGCGGATCCGGATTTGGTGGTCGGTCGCCGACCGGTCACGAATGTTCCAGCCCAGGCGCTGTTGTTGATGAACAGCCCCTTCGTGATGAAGTCGGCCGAGCTGACGTCCGAGCTCCTTTTGCAAGACGCCCCGCGGAATGCCGCTGAACTCGTCGCCAACACCTACCGCCGCGTCTTGGCGCGGCAGCCGACGCCTGATGAGGTCGAACGGGCGATCGCGTACCTTCAGCCCCAGCAGGACGGTTTGGCCACTGCAGAACAGGCTCCGCTGCCGACGGCAACGCAGCTCAGCCGCTTCGTTCATGTGCTGTTTGCTTCGACTGAGTTTCGGATGCTGAATTGACTTGGAATGTCGTGCTTAATTGGAGTCGCTCTCGAATGACCAATCGTCGCCTTGTGACACGTCGTGATGCCTTGCGGTTTGCCGCAGCTGGACTCGGCGGCCTGACGCTGAGTGGGCTCCCGGCGGACCTGGGAATTGCCGCATCCAATGTTTCCGGACTCGCGGCGCCGCACCATCCCCCACGTGCCAAGCGCGTTATTTTCCTGTTTATGCATGGCGGACCCAGCCAGGTTGACACGTTCGATTACAAGCCCCGTCTGCAGGTCGACGATGGTAAGGAGTTGCCGTTCGATGCAGCACGAAATATCGACGCGGTTCCGAAGCTGATGAAGTCCCCCTGGAAGTTTGCTCGGCATGGCCAGTCCGGGAATTGGGTTTCAGAGCTCTTGCCCAACATCGCCCGCCACATCGACGACCTCTGCGTGATCCGTTCGATGCACAGCCGCGGCCAGTCGCACGGGCAAGCCGTGAGTATGTTGCATACCGGCAGCGACAACCTGGTGCGGCCATCGGTCGGTGCTTGGGTTTCGTATGGCTTGGGGACAGAGAATCCGGATCTCCCGGCCTTCGTCTCGATCAGCCCGGCCAGTGGGCACGGCGGCCCCCGCAATTATGGGTCTGCATTCTTGCCTACGGCGCATCAGGCGACCGCCATTGGGAACTCTGGAAAGCTCGGCGACGCCCGCATCCGCCACCTCGGTAACGACAAGATTGCCCCGGAAGAACAGCGGCGGCAATTGGACCTTCTGCAGACGATCAACCGGGAGCATTTAAAGCGGGCCGGCCGCGACACGCAAATCAGCGGTGCGATCGAGTCGTTCGAATTGGCGTTTCGTATGCAGTCCGTCGCGCCCGACGTCCTGAACCTGGACGCCGAACCCGAGCATGTCCAGCAGGCTTACGGCATGGGTGCCAAAGCGACCGACAATTTCGGCCGGCAGTGCTTGCTCGCACGGCGATTGGCGGAAGCCGGGGTACGATACGTTGAAGTCTCGACCGGCAACGTCTGGGACCAGCACAGCGGGTTGAAGAGCGGTCATGAAAAAAATTCTTTGGCCACCGACCAACCCGTTGCGGCACTGCTGGCGGATCTGAAGGCCCGCGGGATGCTCGAAGAGACCTTGGTCGTGTGGGGCGGCGAGTTTGGGCGGACCCCGATCGTGCAAGGCAGCAACGGCCGCGACCATAATCCGCAAGGCTTTACCACCTGGATGGCCGGCGGCGGCGTCAGGGGTGGTTTAACCTACGGGAACACCGACGACTACGGCTATTTTGCGCAGGAAGATCGGGTCCACATGCACGATCTTCACGCGACGATGTTGCATTTGCTGGGAATCGATCATCTGCGCCTGACGTACCG
>JAUIHJ010000113.1 GCA_030432015.1 bacterium | reverse complement strand
CGGACCAGGCCACGATCAATCTGACGTTTGTGGCAACGGTCGAAGCAACGGGCGACTTCACGAATGTGGCCGAAGTGACCGACTCGGATAATTTTGATCCGGACAGTACGCCGGACAACGACGACGGCGACCAGAGCGAAGATGACGAAGACAACACCACACCGACGGTCGATTCGGTATCGGATCTGCAATTGACCAAATCAGTGGTCTTGCAGTCGGATAACGATAGCAGCGGCAATGTTACGCCGGGCGATACCGTGACGTTCACGGTCAGCGTGTTCAACGACGGTCCCAATGACGCGACGGGTGTCGACGTGCGGGACGTGGTCCCGAACGGTTTCAGCAATCTCACCACGATTTCCGACGGCGGCGTGGCAACCGGCAACACGATCGACTGGGTGAACCTGACGATTGCGGATCAGGCGACGATCAACCTGACGTTTGTGGCCACGGTTGAAGCCGGCGGAGATTTTATCAATGTCGCACAGGTTACCGACTCGGATAATTTTGATCCGGATAGCACGCCGGATAACGATGACGGTGACCAGAGTGAAGACGATGGAGACAGTGTCGTGCCTCCGATTAGCGATCTGCGGTTGTCCAAGACGGTCGCTTTGGTTGGTGATGCGGATGGCAATACCTACTTCAGTGCCGGTGATACGGTTCGCTTCACCATCACCGTGACCAATGATGGTCCCGCCGACACGACGGGCGTGGTGATCGAAGATGTGGTGCCGAATGGCTATAGCAACATTACCAACATTAGCGGTGGCGGGAGTACCAGTACTAACACCATCACTTGGACTGGGCTCAGCCTTAGCAACGGTGCCAGCGTCGCTCTGACGTTCGATGCGACGCTCAATGCCACGGGCGACTATCTGAACATCGCGGAGATCACGGCCTCAGATAACTACGATCCCGACAGTGATCCCAGCGAAGGATCCGATGTCGACGATATTTCCGATGGCGTCAGTGACGACGACGAAGGCAGTGTTTCGATTCCAATCACCGTCGACGACTTCGATCCGTCCGGCTTTACCTGGGGCCCGGACTTCCAGCGTTTCCCCATCTGCGACGGTCACTTTGGCAACAATGCGACGGCGGCTCCTCCCGGCGATGGTACGTCCTTCGCCGAGTGGACTTTTGACAATCTTGAGCCCGGTTTCTACCAGGTCTCATTGAATTGGTTTACCGACGACTCGAACCGGGACGCACGTGCCACGAACTCGCCATTCTCCGTGCATGGCAACGCTGGCGAGGCCTCGTTTGAGGCACCCATCAACCAGAAAATGACGCCTGAAGACTACCCGGTGTCGTTTGTTGATGCCGGCGCCATCTGGATCGACCTGACGACATTCGAGGTGACGGGCGACTCCCTGACGGTCCGTCTCTCGAACGATGCCGATAACTGGGTCGTCGCGGATGCCGTCCGAGTGCTGCGAGTGGTCGAACCCGAAGTTGCGGTCTTCGGTGAATCGCCAATGGGTCCACTCACGTCCATGGCGGACGAATCCACAGTCGATCTTGGCTTCATCGCTGACGGTGCGTCATACGTCCATACCATGACCGTCCACAATGAGGGCGGCAAGAACCTTATCCTGGGGCCGATTACGGTCACGGGTGATTTTGAGCTGCGAGGTCCGGACTTCGCGGCCGGCCAGGTATTGCCACCGGGCGAGTCGGCGTACTTCGATATCGGTCTGAGTTCCTTTACGCCGGGTGACAAGGCCGGCTCGGTTTCCTTCGGAAATTCGGACAGCGACGAGAACGCCTTCAACTTCGACCTGACCGCCACGGTGGGCGCGCCGGTCTCGGCGGTTATCGACAACGACGACTTCAGCGGGTATAGCCAGACTTCCAGCGGCTTGACGCTTTGGACCAACCAGGGTTTCCAGGGCGACATTCGCGAAGTCGCGACGAACAACACGGCCGCCAAGGCGACGTTTACATTTGCCAACCTCTTGCCAGGATCGACGTACGACATCTCGACGACGTGGACTGCCTACTGGAATCGAGCGATTGCCGCACCGTATTCCATCACGGGTGAGACGGGGCCGGTCAATGTGACGGTGAACCAGCGGAACGCCCCCAATGACTTCCAACTCGATGGTGCCTGGTGGGAGAGATTGGGTACCCTCAAAGCCGATGCAACGGGTCAGATTGTTGTCGAGATCTCTGGAGCCCAGGGCAATGTGATCGTGGATGCTGTGCGAGTCGACCCGAGAACCGACCAGGAAATTCAGGTCGTCTCTGGCTCGACCGATGTGACGAACAACTCGACGTACAACCTCGGTCCGATCTTCACCGATGCTCCGACAACCGAGACGTTCACCATCACGAATATTGGTGCGGCGACGTTGAACCTGGGGGCGTTGACCAAGTCCGGCGCCGCGCAGTACACACTCGACCAAACCGGCATCGATCTGGTTCTCAGTCCTGGCGAGTCGACGACGTTCACAGTCTCACTGGATACTTCGACCCCGTCCAGCAATTACTCGGGGGTGATCACCATACCCAACGATGATGCGGACGAGTCGCCGTTGATCTTCACGATCTCCGCCAGCGTTGCGGATGCGGCGATCATCGACGACGGCGATGCGGGCTTCAGCAAGACGGCCGGGTTTACCGGTTACAACCAGGGCTACCAGAATGATGTGCAGGCGAAGACGGGTGCCAATGCGGGTGCCGTGGCGACCTGGACCTTCTCAGACGTGCCGACGGGTGTCTATGAGGTGTACGCGACATGGTCGCCGTACTATAACCGCGCCTCCAACGCGCCTTATTCAATTAATGGCGGAACGCCGATTCTGGTTGACCAGCGCCCATCGCCCAGCACGCCGATTGATGGCACGAATTGGGAGTTGCTGGACGGCAACGTGACGGTCTCCAGTCCCGGTTCGATTGTGGTCACATTGTCCGATTCGGGCATCAACAACTGGATCATCGCGGATGCGATTCGCCTCGAACGGATTGGTTCCCTGCTGTTGGCTGACGCTCCGGCGATTCAAAGCGACCCACAAGTCACGCGGTTGACCCCCGACGTGATTCAAGCGGGCGTCGCCCAAGCGGTTGTGTATTGGTCGAGTGTCGATCCGCAGGCAGCGTCGCTGTTGCAGGATGTCCAGGTTTCCGTGCGGGATCTGCCCGACGCCGTTTTGGGCGTCGGCTTCGAGAAATACCGCACGATCTGGCTGGACGACGACGCGGCCGGCTA
This sequence comes from bacterium, assembly GCA_030432015.1. Taxonomy (GTDB): domain Bacteria; phylum Planctomycetota; class Planctomycetia; order Pirellulales; family Pirellulaceae; genus ARS98. The sequence goes on along the minus strand of JAUIHJ010000113.1, from coordinate 11,190 downwards.
TGGTTGGAATCTCGCACCGGCGCAGGCGAACGATCCGGCAACCACTTCCACGCGTCTGGACTTGCTGACGGTCATCACGCACGAACTGGGCCATGTGCTCGGCTTGCCGGATTTGAGGGCGGCGCACCATCCCAATTCGGTGATGACGGAAACGCTCCCCGTCGGAGTTGGCCGCATCGTGCTGCCCGGAAATGATGCGAAGCAGTACCTGCTGCCGGCGACCGATGATCGTGCCATCGACCGACTGGTCGCGCTGACGGGACAGTGGGGATTGGATCGGGACGTCGAACAGGCGCTGGCAACCCTAGGTTCCAACTTCGACTTCCTCGACCGCAGCGGCTTCAGCGAAGACCAACTGGTTGGGCGGCGTGAAGCGCAACCCGCCACGCTGGAAAGCCGCGACGCCAAGGTGCTTCGACAGGGCGGACGTGCACTGCAAGAGTTGCTGGAAGACGAGCAACTTCTGGAGAATGTCTATCAGAAAGATTCCGAGGATCTGTGGGATCTGCTTGCGGCGGACCAGTCGCCTTCGGATAATGTGGAATCGCAGGGAGGTTTGCCGCCCGGAAGAAAATAGGAGAGTCGCACCTCATGGCGACAGGGGAGTCCAGCAAGCGTGATTAGCAGACGTGCGTTTCTGCAAGGCGTCGCTGGTGGGGCAGCCGCCTGCCGTTGGGGGCGTCACCCGCGATGTGGTTGGTCGGCGGAAACCGATGTGGTCGCCTCGCCGCTCGGCCGACCGTCAGCCGGAGAGGATGTCTTTGGCTATATCCGGCGGATGCAGGGATCGCACGACCCGCGACGGTATGCGCAGGTTCTGGGTGCCGCCAATGAGTTTAAGGAGGGTGATGCGATCGTGGGCGTTGCGGCGTCGGACGACGCGTCGCGCCGTTACGCTCGAACACTCCTGGCCAATACTCGACTGATTGATCTCGACGCGCATTCGCTCCATCGCGACGGCGTGTTCGCAGCGATCTCTTCCGTCGACCACGGGAACCGATCGCCGCTGGGCCGCGAGGCCACTTTGGCAGACCTGAAACGGCATTTGCTCGCCGCCGATGACGACGCCATCCAGGATTGCGCGTCCGGTCTATCCAGCGACGTGATTGGCTGCCTTGTCAAACTGCTCAGCAACCAGGAACTGATTCAGGTCAGTCAGCGCATTTTCAATCCGCTCCCGGGAAGTCAGATCGGTGCCCCGGGCTATTTGGGAGCTCGGCTGCAACCAAACTCACCGACCGACAACGTAGACGACATTCGCTGGCAAGTGCTGGACGGCTGGTCGTTTGCCGTCGGCGATGTGCTGCTGGGCACGAATCCTGTCTCCAGCAACCCGGCGTCGGTTGTCGCGATCGAGCGTACGCTGCAGGACCTCCTGGCAACGTTTCAGGTCGATCGCTTCATGCCGCATTGTGTGCTTTCGCACATTGACGTTCAGGCCGAGGTGGAAGAACGCTGGCCAGGATCGACGGCGTTGTGGTTTCAAAGTATCGCCGGCAGTGATGCCGCGAACGAGACATTTGATATCAGTGTCGAAAAGATGATGCGTTACGCCGGCACGCGGTCGGGGCCGTACGGCCTTTACTTCGAGACCGGGCAGGGGGCGGACTTTACCAACGGTCATGGCCACGGCTTTGACATGGTCCTGCACGAAGCGCGCAAGTACGGTTTCGCCCGCGCGCTGGCGCAACGGGTTTCTCAGGCCCGAAGCGCGGCCGGGAGCAGTGCGAACGCGTGGGTGCACCTGAACGATGTGGCCGGGTTCATCGGTCCGGAGGTCTTTCGCACGCGTGAGCAGCTGGTCAGGTGCTGCCTGGAAGATATTGTCATGGGCAAGCTGCACGGCTTGTGTATTGGCCTGGATGTCTGTTCGACGCTGCACATGGACATTTCGCTGGGAGACCTTGACTGGTGTCTCGACCAGATCATGCCGGCCAATCCTGCTTACCTGATGGCCTTGCCGACGAAGATCGACCCGATGCTGGGATACTTGACGACCGGCTATCAAGATCATGTGCGACTGCGAGAGTCATTTGGGTACCGCGTCAACGATCCGATGTGGAAATTCTTTCAGCAGTTGGGCGTGATTGATTCCGTGGGCGCGCCGACCGAACATTTCGGCGATCCATTATGGGTGTTCTTGCAGTACCGCCGCCGCAAAGGCGACGGTCGTCAGGACGCGGAAATTCTTGCTGACGGCGAGCGTGAGCTGGCGGGCGTTCGTGAGCGCGGTCTGTTTGTGGCGGCAGGCCACGGCGACCGGAGCTGGGATCTGCAGCCCAAACTCGCGAGCGATATTCAGAGGATTTATGACGACGCGAAACGCAGCATCTGGGCGGAACTCGAACCCGAATTCATCGCTGGATTTCACGGTGGCCTGCCGCTGGCGACCGCATCCGCTGACCGCGAAGACTACATTTTGCACCCGGCTTCCGGCGAGCAACTCGATGACGATTCAACGGGCGCCGTGCGACAGATCCGACAAGTCCAAGCCGGCCGATTTGATGCTCAGATTGTGGTTTCCGACGGGCTGAATGCCCTGGCTATCATGGAGGACGGACATCTAGCCCCGTTTGTGAAACGACTCAGGCGCGGGCTGCAGGACCAGGGGATTCGCGTGGCACCGGAGACGTTGATCGTAACGTCGGGGAGGGTGCGAGCCGGTTACCGCATCGGCGAGCTTCTCTTCGCCGGACTGCCGGGCCCTCGTGCGATATTGCACTTGATCGGTGAACGACCCGGCACCGGGCATCGTACATTTTCGGCCTACCTCACCGCACCGACGGGCGAAATTTGGGGCCGGGAGGGGAAGGTGGATCACAATATTACCAAGGTCGTTTCTGGCGTCGCGACAACGGCCTTGAGTCCGACACAAGGTGCGCAAGAAGCGGTCAGCGTATTGGCCGAGATGATCCGATGACGCGTCAGGGCGGTTGCCGCGGTAGGGCGTTTTTCAGCAGCGGCGACGGGAAGGTCTGCGTCGTCAAACTTCTGTCGCCGCGCCACGGTTCTTGAGCAGCCAGACGACAAATCCCTGGGCTCTGCAACCCAGGCGGGAACCCGGACAGGCCATTGGCATGAACAGGATCGCGACTCCAAAAACGCGTCAGCGAGGTGAAATCGAAATCAACTCGACTGCATCTCTCACTGACGTCTCGGGTTTCCATTTCGCCAACTGGGGCAACTTCAAACCGCGCTTGCGGGCGCTACGTTCCCGAACGCGTTAGGTTGCCGGTGCGTCTACGTTGTCGAGACCGCGGGCGAACCCAAGACCTGTCCGCTGCGCAGCGAGACGATCCGCGCCGCTCGCTCGGCGGCTTCCGCATGGTGCGTGACCAATAACACGGTGCCCCCTTCGGTGTGAAAGGCGTCGATGGCGTCCAGTACAACCCTCGCGTTTTCCGGATCGAGATTGCCGGTTGGCTCGTCCGCGAGCAGGAGCTTCGGACCGTTGAGCAGGGCACGAGCCATGGCGACACGCTGACGTTCGCCGGCGCTAAGCTGCGACGGCCGATGTGTTCGCCGGTCGTGGAGACCGAAGCGATCGAGGAGCGCTTCTGCGTTCGCCAGGGATTGCGGCGCATGCGGGTCGCGGGAGGCGATCCGGACATTGTCGACGATATTCAGGTATGGCAGCAGGTGAAACATTTGAAACACGAAACCGACGTGTTGGGCACGAAATCGGGCCCGCGCGGCCGAGGCCATGGCGGAGATCTCTTCGCCGCCGACCATGACTTTTCCTGTCGTTGGCAAGGCTAAGCCTCCAGCGAGGGCCAGCAGGGTTGATTTGCCCGAGCCGCTGTGGCCTTGCACTGCCACATACTCGCCGGCTTCGATTGCCAGCGACACGCCGTCGAGTGCACGGACTTCACCGTGTGCGGTGGTGTAGTGCTTATGGACGCCAGCGAAGTCGATCATGATCGAGGAATTCACGGTGTAGCTCGCCATTGGAAAGGCTGGGCCGAATGCGTCTCGCCCGCCACGTCATGCCAGTGGGGAAGTCACGCGGTTGGGTCAATGAGGTCGCATCACAAAGAACGTGAGTCCGAATAGAATCACCAGGCCCAGCGCCAAACCGCCACCGACGACCGCCATGCTGAGATAGGTCCGCTCTGGCTTGAGTTGTTCCGTGGCAACCTGCTGCCGTGCGGAGCCAGTTGACGTTGCGTGTGCCAATTCCCGTGGATCCGATTCGAACGCCGGGGACTCGCCAGCGTCCGCAACCGCCGCGGCGGAATCAAGGGCATCGTCGTGGGCGCGGGACGTTTCTTCGCTCGGCACTGCAGAGGCGGCGCCATCCGGGGCCTGGCTCACTGGGGCCTGGCTCGCCGGAGCTTCGGCGACTATCGCCCGCGTCGGTTCTAATTCGTCAGCGAACTCGCCCGCTGCCGGATTGGTGGTACTTGCCTCCACAACGTTCGAGACACCACCGGTGGCAGCGGTTGCCAGGGTCGCGTCGGCCGCTTGCGGATCGTCGTTCGTGGCGTCATCAGTTGTGGGCTCGGCCGAGCTTGGGTCGGCCGCGGATGTTGCGTCGCCGGCTGCCGTAACCGAATCCGTAGGTGGGGCGGTACTGGAGGGGATGATCAGTTGTGGCAGGAAGTCAGCCGGGCCAAATTGACTTTCATTGCCTTCTTCGGTGCCAAAACGATCGGCTAAGGCCGCCGAAGCGGCTTCCCAGTCGTACCGAACCAACAGGTCGACGCCAGGATTCTGTTCCTTGACGGTGCACGAACATGCGCCGCTGATGAATTCGACCTCCCGAATCAGATTTTCCCGCGTGATTCCTGCTCCGATATAGGGCAGGAGGGCGCGTCCGCGTCCGTAGGTCAAGAACACCATCGGACGCGTTTCCGCCGGTAGGTCCGACTCCATGGCGAGCAACGAACGGACCAGCCAGGCCTCCTTTTCGTCCTCGCGATTCACTTCAATCAATCCCAACTCCAGTGCTGGGTTGCTCCCCTCTGTCGCCTGGTTGGCTGCAGCTTGGCCTGCGGCATCGCCGGTCGGCGCGGTGTACAGCGAAATCTTCCCCTCACCCACTTCCTTGACCAATCCGGTCAGAATCGCCTTGGTTTTTTCGTTCTCTTGCTTGTCCTGGCCGGTCAGGAACAGCATCACGCCGATCTTGCCGGCTTCCAATTGCTGGGCCATCTGCTTCCGTGCAGGTGACTCGGTCAACGCGGTAACCGTACCAGCATCCAATTTCCCGGCGTAGACTTGGACCCCGTATGGGGTTGAAATCAAATAGGAGGGTACCGGCGGATTGGATTGGGCCAACCAGGCCTGCTTGATATCCGGCGTCACGCTGTTGAGTTCGGGGTCCGTCGTCAGGTTGACCGGTATGAAGACAACGTTAGCCCGATTATCGGTCCCTTCCGAAACTTCCGCGATCGCTTGCTCGACCGCCGCGTGGGCGTCGGCGTGGGCCGCATCGTGAAATGCATAGACTTCGTAGGGCGTAGGTTGCCAGCGATACATCGCGTACCGGTAGACGGGAGTCTCACATGCCCACGATGTCCCGACGCTCAACAGCAGTCCGAACAGGACGGACAGGCTGGCGAGCCCAACTTGAAATTGGGGGACGGCAACGCGTCCGCCGTGAGAGATACCATCCTTTGCCAGTCGGATTCTGGTCGCGCGTGGCGGTCGTGCCCACATGGCAATAATTCCCTGGGTTGTCTGACATCAACGAACATCGATCTGTAAGGATATCAGAGTGAGGCCCGGTTCAGCAACGAATTACTCGTCGCTGATCGTGACTTTTTCCATCACGTCGCCCGCCTCGATGGCATCGACAACATCCTGGCCCTCGAGAACCCGGCCAAACACCGAGTGCTTACCATTGAGCCAGGACGTTTCCACATGCGTAATGAAGAACTGCGAACCGTTGGTGCCGGGGCCGGCATTGGCCATCGACAGCACGCCCGGCCCGTCGTGGGTCAGTTCGGGATGAAATTCGTCATCGAATTGGTAGCCTGGGCCACCCGTACCGGTCCCTTGCGGGCAGCCAGCTTGGACCATGAAGTTGGGAATGACGCGGTGAAACGTCAGTCCATCGTAGAAGCCGTCATTGGTCAGCTTGACGAAGTTGGCGACCGTTTTGGGGGTCTTGTCGTCGTGTAGCTGCAACTTGATCGTGCCTTTGTTGGTCTCAATCGTGGCGACTTTCATCAGTACTCCTTGTTGGGTTCGGCGATTTCTTAAGTTGCTGTTTTAACGGGGCGCGTCCATTTCGATCAATGGGATGCTGGGCAACAACGCCATTTTCCAGCTTGAAAAGCGTGTCACCCAGGTGCTCAACATCCTGCTGGTGGTGCGTGACGTGCAGGGTCGAAACTCCCGTCGCCTCTTGGACATGTTTTAGCAGCGCGTACATCTGTTCGCGGGTATCATCGTCGAGTGCGCTCAACGGTTCGTCCAACAGGAGGGTGCTGGGGCGAAACGCGAGTGCTCGACCGATTGCCACGCGTTGTTTTTCGCCGCCGCTGAGATTCTTGGGAAATCGCGGCAGGAGGGCTTCGATTTCGAGCAGTTCGGCCAGTTCTTTGACTCGCTCGTCAATCTCACGCTTGGCGGCGTGGCGGATCCTGAGCGCAAAGGCCAAGTGGTCTTGCACGGACATGGTCGAAAACAGCGCGCCATCTTGGGGAACGTAGCCGATGTTCCGTTCGGCCGGCTTCAGGTCGGTGACATCGCGATTGCCCAGGCGGATCTTGCCGGAGATGACGTGTTTCAGCCCGGCGATGGCTTCCAGGATTGTGGTCTTGCCACAGCCGGTCCGTCCCATCAGCATGCCGTAGTGGCCGGTTTGCAGTTCAAGCGAGGCAGCTTTGAGTTGAAACTGCCCGGCTTGAATGGTTACCTTGTCGACGACGATCACGTGGTGAATGCTCCCGCTACGGCTCGAATACGCGATTCTTAGATCGCCAGGTTCCTCGTTCCCCAGGCCCGCGCCAGTACCAGTACCATGACGGCCGCCGCGACCATAATCAATGAGACCGCGACGGCGGCCCCCAGATTCCCCACGTTTAACTCCAGAAAGACCGTTGTCGAGAGGACCTCGGTCTTGTTTCGTGTCGTTCCTGCGAAGACCAGCAACGGGCCGAACTCACCCAGCGAGCGGGCCCAGGCGAGCGTTGCGGCGGTCAAGATGCCGCGTTTCGCCTCCGGAACGACAACCAGCGAAAAGGCCTGCATCCGGCTGCAGCCCAGCGTTAATGCAACTTGTTCGTGGCGGGCATCGATCTGATCAAAGGTGGCTCGCATGGTGCGGACCGCGAATGCGCAGGCGACGGAAAATTGCGCGATGATCACGGCGGGAATCTGGTAGACAACCGCCTCGCGGAGCCCGATGCTGGCGTACTGAAAGAGGATCAAGAGGCTCAGCCCGACGACCAGTGGCGGCAAGACAATCGGAATATCCAGCACCGCATCAATCAGATCACGGCCCGGAAACCGATGTCGTGACATCAAATATCCAATGGGGACCGCCACCCATAGCGACAGGATGGCGGTCATCGTGCAGGAGATCAGCGTCAACTTGATCGAGTATTGGATTTCCGATTTACCGAGGGCCTCAGTAACTGGATTAAAAAAGATTCGAGCCAGACCCGGGTGCTCCCGCTGCCAGGCGGAACGCACACGCCGTTGCCACGTGAAGTGCATTTCCGCCACCGCGCCGCGTCCAGGCAGGTGGATTTCGAGCCGAGCGACCTCCGCCGCAGCGAGCCGAATTTTCTGCAGGCTGTTGGGGCCGAGGTTCGGAATCTCGCGACGTGTCTGTTCGTCTGCGGGGTGGGTGGCAAAGGACAGCGGCTCGCCATCGCCATCGAAGGCCAGCAGGTAACCACCGTCGCGGCTGATATCGAGCAACTGAATCTCATCGACCTGGACCGGGTCTTGCCACTGGAAAATGAGGGTGCCGGGTTGGTCGATCGGCCGAATCCGACTGGCGCGCGGCGGGACAACGCGGACCGTGCCCGCATGGATCCTGGTGCGCTCTGGATGGTCAAGCTCGGCCACGAATTGGCTCGCGGCGGTGTAATCGAGGAACGCCACGGCTTGGCCCTTGGGCAGGGTGAGATCGACCCGCGAAACCTGCTGCTCGCCAATCTCCACCGTCAGCGTCTGATCGGCGTCCGGCGCTCCGATGGCATGCTGGCCGATGACCGTGCCGGTTTCATCGTAGGTGATCGCCAGACCACCTGCCCCGGTCAATTGCTCGAATCGCAGGCGGTCGAGTTGCACGGGATGAATCCAGTTGGCCACCAATTCGACGGTCGTCTGTTCTGTGGTTTCCCCTTCATCGGCAGCGGTCAGTGCAATCACGTTGCCGAGCGGCATGTCATTTTCCCCGGCACTGTCGGCCAGGTACGAAGTTTGCGCGGATTCGGCACCGCTCCCCTCGCGCGACTCGCCCGTGCGACGCGACCGCCCGCCATCGCCAACGCCGGGGCCGCCGAAATCCTGGTGCGGCGATCCGAGCCTGCTGTTGGCCGCCGACGGTTTATCGGAGTCGATAATTCGGGCTTGAAACTGCTGTGGATCATTGGTGCTGATCGCCAGCCCGTATCGCTCGAAGCGTGATCCGAGTTCGTCGCCCGTGACCAGCATTTTCCGGTCGCCGTCACTGGAGAAGTCCAGCACGATGCGTTCACTCATGTCGCTGGTGAAGACGTATGCCGCATCCGCGAGCAGCATGCCGATCACCAGCACGATGTAGGTGCTGCCGATCACTGCCAGCAGCGTGTAGAACAGCGGGTCGGTACGGATGCGCCGTACCGGGGTGTCATCACCGGAATTCGACGTCACCGTGGCGACTCCGAACGATCGGACGTGGCCGCGGCGCTGTTGCTGCGAGGGGAGGATTGCGATGCGGTGCGATCGAGTCGCCAATTGAAACCGCGCGATTCGAACTCGTCACGTGAGCGGGCAATGGTTGCGTAGAGGCGGCGGCCCAGGTGCTTGTGGTCGCTTGAACGGGCAATACTGAATGGCTGGACCGCCTTGGCCAAGTGCGATCCCACTTCGACGATGGTCAGCCGCCCTGCCTCGGCACGCGTGTCGGTGCGATACGCCAGCACGGCATCGGCGGCGCCGGTGGTGATCTGCGGAATCAGGAGAGCCGAACTGGTCGTTTGGTTGACCAGATTGCCAGTCGACTTCAATGAATCGTATGACAGATTTGCACTCTCCAGCAGTCGCTTCGAGAGGACACCGATGGTGCATTTGTCCGGCTGACCCAGGACGACGCGGACGCCCGGCTTGACCAGGTCCTGGAGCGACTTGATCGCTTTGGGATTACCCGCTTGCGTCACGACGACGATGTCCGTATCGGAAACGCGGACCGAATCCTGAAACAGTTCTTCCACGACGCTGAGATAGTAGACATCGCATGCCATGTAGGCGTCAGGAAAGCTGCCTGCCTGCCCGCTTGTGATGCCGCGCATGGTCGATGTCAGGATGCCACAACCATCGAATCGTGTGTTGACCGTGACCCCTTCGCGCTGCTCGAATTTCTTAATGATCGGCTCCAAAGCCGATCGATTGACGGCTCCGGCAAAGAATGTGATCTCCGGTTCTGCGTCCCAGACGTCCCCGTCCAGGACCTGGAATCCGGTGGTCCGAAAGATCTCCAGGCCTTTGTCCCGCGCCGTCACGTAGCGAGCGAACTTCAGGGCGGCAGTGGGGTCCTTGGAGTTCTTGACGACCGCGATTTCAATGGTGGCCAGGCCGGCGTCGAGTTCCGGTGCCGAGATTGGCTTCAGATCGGAATACTGCGCGACCGTTGAATCCCAGATAAGACCGGCGTCGACGCTGCCAAGTTTGATGGCATTGGCGACATCGTTGACGGTCGGCTTAAAGACGCCGCTCTGCGTGACCCGTTCTTCCAGCCGGCCCCAGTGCCCCGATGCGGAGAGCAGACGCTTGCACTTTTTGCCGACCGCCGCCGCGCCGGGGTCGCCCAGGGCGACTTTGACATCGTCGCGGAGGAGATCATCAATGGTGCGAATGTTCTTGGGGTTGTCGACACTGACCGCGATGACCGGTTTCATCAAGGCCAATGGCAGCGATTCGACGGTCAGGCCCTTCTCCTGCGAAAGGCGGATGTAGCTGTCGTCGCCCGCCAAGTAGAGGTCGCCCGTCTGATTGACCTCGAGCTGATTCAGGAGGGTGTTCGATCCCCCGTATTGCAACTCGACAAGGACCCCCGTCTCCTGTTCATACGCTTGAACCACCTTCTCCATGGCGTACCGCATGCCAGCGGCGCAATACATGGAAAGTGCTTGGGACTGCCCCGTTGACCCTGGCGTCGTGCGCTCGGACGTCGTATTCGTCCCACCGCTTGACGCCGTCCGTGTGCCACGACCGTTAAAGAGCAGAAAGCATAAGAGCCCTAAGAAGACGAGCGATCCGATCGCCAGCAAATAGAATGAATTGGTAGAGCCACGACGCGGTGAGAACTTCATGCGGCACCTAGGGAATTCAAGCCGGAACGGGAGTGAACGACGGAGGTGGACTGGGAGGAAAACGGGGGGCGAACCACCCCGGCAACGCGTCCATCATCGTGACACATCCCTTGCCGACGAGCAACCGTGACACGACCGGTTTCCCCCGCATTACTGTCGAGTGTCGCGTTGAGTCGCGATGAAGTGGTGGGCGCGACGATCGGCAACCAACCGCGCGTGGTGTTGACGGCGAGGTGCTGCGCTGCCTGAAACGGATAAAACAACCCACCGGATCACGTCCGGTTTCTCCGTTGCATTCACGACAGCTGCAAGAACCGTAACAACCCAATGCTTCAGTTTGACCGAGCACTAATCGGTAACGAGGACTTCGACGCCACTTAAGACGGGCGTTCCCCGTACTGCATCCAAGCGAATGTCGAGGGTGTCCTTAATTGCAACATCGTGAAATTCCCGGACCACCCCCCGCTGCTCCGGCTGCGCTGTGGCCGAGATGTCAAAGCCGGTCAAGACGGTTTGCCCTTGGATCGCGACATCCATGACGCGCTGGCCACGCACCAAGTCCGCGGGCTCGCAGAAATAAAGCCGAACCGTGTGACGACGGCTGGCTACGTCGGCGTCTTCGCTGAGCGTCAGCCGCAACGACGTGACACCCTCCACACCGGAAGCCTGCACCCACGAATGCCCGGCAGCACGGATCGTCGACGCATGCTGACGATGA
>JAUIHJ010000851.1 GCA_030432015.1 bacterium | reverse complement strand
AACCGACGAGGAAATCGCCCTCCCAGCCGGGAACGGCGCTGCCCGACAGGATCGCCATGCCGGAAGGCGCGATCGACGGATCCCAGTAATGGTCGGGCTGTTCCATCCCGCCCCCTTCGCTGCCCTGCCCGATCTTGGCGCCGGAATAATGCGTGCCGTAGGAGATCACCGGCCAGCCGTAATTCGCCCCCTTGCGGATGCGGTTGATCTCGTCGCCGCCGCGCGCGCCATGCTCGACGACCCAAAGCTGGCCCGACGCGTCCAGCGCCGCGCCCTGCGGGTTGCGATGGCCATAGGACCATATTTCCGGCCGTGCACCCTCGCGGCCGACAAAGGGGTTGTTCGCGGGCACGCCGCCGTCGCGCGCGATGCGCACCACAGAGCCATGCACCCGTCCGAGATCCTGGGCTGCGGGCCGGTCGCCTCGCTCGCCGATGGTGACGAAGATCATCCCGTCCGGCGAGTATTCGCCACCCTTGATTGAACCGGCGTTCTCGCGCGGGAAGTCGATCAAGACGCGTTGATTTGCGACGCCATCGTTGGTCAGATCGAAGATCAAAATACGATACGCCTGGCTTTCGGCCAGGCACAATGAACGCTGATCGGGGGTCACTGCCAACCCGTTAGGAAACGCAAACCCGGTCGCCAATCGCGTCACCTGTTTGGTGCCGATCGCAAAGCGATAAATCGTACCCACCGGATTCTCACGGCTGGAGCCACCCGGATCAGAGAAGTAAATATTCCCTTTGCAATCCAATGCCACGTCATTGATTGCGTGAAACCGCTGTCCATCAAATCGATCCGCAAGGACTTCGACCATTTTCCCGTCGGCGGATACGCGGAGCAGGCGGCCCCCTCCGGCATCTGCCACAATAAGTCGCCCTTCGAAGTCGACTTTCAGCCCATTCGCCTGGGCACGTGTTCCTTCGATTGGTGCCAAGGCATTCAGATCACACCAGACCGACGCGGTTCCATCGGAAGTGATCTGTCCGATATGGCCGTTGCCTCGATAGTTGACCACGTACAATGTGCCGTCACGATCGAATGCCGGACCTTCGGCAAACTCGAAACCTGTCGCGTAGAGCTGCGGCGTGACCTGGTGGGACGGAGGCAGCTCGCGGTTCGGTGCCGAGTCGCTGCGAGTCGACGGAGAGACATTCGGTCCCTCCTGCTGCCCTGTTTCCAGCGACGCCGATTGGGCGCTGGCAAGACCGGCGATTCCGGCGAGCAGCGTGGCAAGGACCGCCTGAAAAACCAATTGGAAAACGCATTGCCGGTTCGGTCGCTGCGTGTGGGCTGCTGACTTCACATCACATCTCACGGCGAAAGGGACGGTTGCATTGCTGCCGACTTCGCGACCGCGGCGGACATCGCACCGGCCTGCACTGGCCCGTGCGGAAGTTGCGCTGACCACAGTTGCGAATACATCGAAACGGTTCATGCAGGATACCATGCCGCAGTGGTGTTGATCGAATCCTCGCCGGGCAGGCCCACGTTCGCGACTACGGGGTCGCCTCGCGCACCTGAATCGGCTCGAAGGCCAGCGGCTGATCGGCATGCGCGTCTTCCACCCGGATCGCCAGCTTGCCTGCCAATAAATCATCAATGACCCGTCCGACCACGTCAGCGCGCCACCCTTCGGCCAAGGCCGGCGTTTGGCCGTCTGCGGTTTGTGCGACACCAAGTCGATAGCCAACAAGGTCCCGGACATCCTGAATGGTCCCCACAACCGTCGGCGCGAGATTGGCTGACCGGCAGATCGTTCCGAGAGCCGAGTTAAGAAACTGCCCGAGCAGCCCGAATTGCGAAGAGTTTTTTCCGCCGCGTGGCAACTGCGAAGGACACTGGCTGTCGGGAAGATCAAGGGCGACCTGAATTCGTTCCGCCAGTTCCTCGTGATGTCGTTTCACGCGTTCCAACCCGCGCAGCGCCTGAATTCGGCGCGGATCCGCCGTTTTGCGTCGAGCCAATTCGACGATCAGATCGTCGCGGAGGACGCGTCGCTGCGGGCAGTCGCGTCGTTGAGCTTCCGCATCACGCCATCGCCAGAGTTCCTGGACGATCGCCAGGGATCTTCGGGACAGCCCATTGATGCCGGACACTCTTCGCCAACGCTCGCGTCCTTCGTCATGCTCGAGCTGTGATTGCCACCGCTCGAGGTCTTCCTCCAGCCAGTCAAGCCGGTTGAGCGTATTGAGCCGCTCGGTGAGCAAGTCACGTATCGGCTCGAGATATAACACATCCTGCAAGGCGTACTCCAGTTGACGATCGGAGAGCGGCCTGCGCCGCCAATCCGTCCGCGTCTCCCCCTTGGGCAGCGTCTGGTTGAGGAGTTTGGAAATCAGCGTCGAGTAAGCAGCGGGGTATTCCAGGCCAACGAATCCGGCGGCCAATTGAATGTCGAACCACCCGCTCGGGCGTTTTCCGATCGAATTGGTACAAAATCGAAATTCTTCGCGGCCGGCGTGCACGATCGTCGTGTGGCCAGGAGCCGCCAGGACTTGCCAGAAGGAGCTCACGTCCCCGGCGGCAAGCGGATCAATAATCGCCAGTTGGTCGCCGGCAGCGACCTGAATCAGACACAGCTCGGGTCGATAACTGTCTTCGGAGATGAATTCCGTATCAAAACCAATGACGGGACAATTCGCGATCTG
>JAUIHJ010000112.1 GCA_030432015.1 bacterium | reverse complement strand
AAAAACCGCCTGTCGGCGAAAAAGGTGCCTGTCCCGCTGACGGGGCGTGCGCTGCTGAATCGCGCTCGGCCATTTCGTTTAGAACCTGGTACGCCGACCGCGTAATGAAGAATGCGCCTACCGCATCAATCCTGACGCGCGTTCGGCGTGAGGACTCGACGGACACGCCTCCGGCGTAAAATGCCGGACGTCGTTCGAATTCCGTCGCGCTCGCTTCTCATAAACGCGACGCGCCATCACTGCTAGCGCATCGAGCCCAGCTCCTGGGCGATCTCAGCCATCGTGATTTTCCGGTCCACGGCCTGCGCCTCGAGACACCTGCGCAAGATCGCCGCGAATTGCTCGGGAACGTTGCTGACGATATCTGCGGCGTCGAACTGCTCCATTCGCAGGAGGAGCTCGACGATGTTCTTGCCGGTGACCGCCGGCTGACCTGCTAGCATCTCATAAAGGATCAGACCCAGCGCAAAGACATCGCTGGCCGGTGTCGGTGGCTCGCCCCGCGTCAACTCGGGTGCCATGTAACCCGGCGTTCCCGAAAGGCTGGTGCCGAGCGGTTGTATCAGGCTCGACGCCGAGCCGCGCTGTGGGGCCGGCAACACGCGGCGAGCCAGCCCGAAGTCCATGATTTTAATCTTTCCCGCCGGCGTGACCATCAGATTGGAAGGCTTAAGGTCGCCGTGCACCACGCCGGCAGCGTGTGCGGCGGCCATTCCCCGCGCGACTTGTCGCCCCAGGCCTCCGGACTCCTCGGTGGTGAGCGGACCTGCCTTGAGTCGGTCCGACAACGGCTGGCCATCGACATACTCCATGACGATCATCGCGGCACCAAGCGACGTATCCACAGCGTGCACGGTACAGACATTGGGATGATTCAGGGCAGCCGCGGCCCGCGCTTCGGACAACAGGGATTCCGTTGGGACCTGGTCGTTGGACCGCAGCACTTTCAAAGCGACGTCGCGGTCGAGCAACATGTCTCGCGCGCCAAACACCTTTCCAAATGCGCCGGTACCGAGTTCCACCTTAACTTCATAGGGACCGATTACGCGGTTGGGCGCCAGTACTTCCAGCACATCGATCGGAGGTTGGCCCGCCTCACGTTCACCCGGGCACAATCCTCCGATCTGCAACGCATCCAGGACACGTAGCACCTCGTCGCTGCTTCGCCCGACGCTCAGGCTGTGTACAACCTGATATTGCAGAACGCTGTCGGGGCCAATAATGAACAGGCCGCGATGGGCGACGTGCCGGTCCTCAACATAAACCCCGTATTGCTTGGAAGCCGCTCCGTCCGGATCGCTCGCCAAAGGAAATTGGATCGGCCCGAGGCCGCCGTCGGCCGGCAACGTCGTTAGCCAGCGCTGGTGCGTTTCGAGCGTGTCGGTGCTGATCCCCAGGATGTCACAACCCCGCGCAAGAAACTCCGACACTCGACCGCTCACGGCGGTCAATTCGGTGGGTCATATCAACGAAAAGTCGCGAGGATAAAAGAGCAAGACGAGCCAGCGGCCCTGATAGTCGGTCAGGCTGACCTGTGATCGCTCGGTTCCCGAGCCATCCGTCGCCCACAATGACAACTCCGGTGCCCGGGTCCCAATTCTTGATTGCGGTACCATGGATCGGCCGTTACTCTTCGTCGTCGCGAAGTTTGGCCAGCACACTGAAATCTTCGAGCGTGCTGGTATCTCCGCCGGACTCTTTCCCGGACGCGACGTCGCGCAGCAGGCGGCGCATGATTTTTCCGCTCCGCGTTTTCGGCAAGGCACTGGTGAAGCGAATGTCATCGGGCACGGCTAGTGCTCCAATCTCTTTCCGCACATGCAGCCGCAGTTCATTGAGCAGTTCGTCGGAGGGTTCGTCGTCGCCTTTGATCGACACGAAGACGGCGATGGCCTGCCCCTTAATTTCGTCAGGCCGGCCGACAGCTGCGGCTTCTGCAACTTTAGGATGGCTAACGAGTGCGCTCTCGACTTCGATGGTACTGAGCCGGTGCCCGGAAACGTTAATGACGTCGTCGATGCGCCCCATAATCCAGTAGTAGCCGTCGTCGTCGCAACGTGCGTTGTCGCCCGTCAGGTACTTGCCTGGAACCTTGCTCCAATATTGGTCGGCGTACCGTGCATCGTCGTGCCAGATGCCGCGGAGCATACCGGGCCACGGATGCGCAATGCAAAGCATGCCGCCGTGATTGGTGGGGACTTCCGCCAGTTCTTCGTCGACGATGGACGGAAACACGCCCGGCAACGGCTTGGTACAGCTCCCTGGCTTGGTGGAAATCGCACCCGGCAACGGCGACATCATGATGCCACCCGTTTCGGTCTGCCACCACGTATCGACAATCGGGCACCGCTCGCCGCCGACCTTGGTGTGGTACCACATCCAGGCTTCCGGGTTGATCCCCTCGCCGACCGTGCCCAACAATCGCAGGCTGGACAGGTCGTGCTTCTCGACATGGCGGTCGCCCCACTTGATGAAGGCGCGAATGGCCGTCGGCGCAGTGTAGAGGACATTGACTTTGTACTTTTCGATGATCGCCCAGAAGCGATCTTCCTCGGGAAAGTTGGGAGCACCCTCGTACATCAAGACGGTCGCACCGGCCGAAAGCGGACCATAGACAATGTAGCTGTGCCCGGTGATCCAGCCACAATCGGCAGTGCACCAGAAGATATCATCGTCCCGGTAATCAAAGACCCACTCGAACGTCTTCTTGGCGAACAGATTGTAGCCAGCACTGGTGTGACGAATTCCTTTTGGCTTCCCTGTCGATCCACTTGTGTAGAGAATGAAAAGCGTGTTTTCACTGTCGAGCGGATCCGCGGGGCAATCCCCCGACGCGGCATCCATCAAGTCATGCCACCAGAAGTCGCGTCCCTCTTGCATGGCAACGTCGTTTTCAACCCGCCGCAACACAACGCATTTTTCAACGGTGGGCGATTTAGCCAGCGCCTCGTCAACCGTCTCCTTCAGAGGCAACGCCTTGCCTCGCCGCCAGGCTCCATCGGCAGTCAGTTGCAGCTTTGCCTTGGCGTCGTTGTTGCGGTCGGCAATCGCTTCCGCCGAAAAGCCAGCAAAGATCACCGAATGGACGGCCCCGACTCGGGCACACGCCAACATGGCAATCGCCAGTTCAGGCGTCATCGGCATATAGATGGAAACGACATCGCCCTGACCAACGCCCAGCGATTTCAAGACGTTCGCGAACTTGCAGACTTCAGCATGCAGCTGCTCATACGTCAACGTTCGCTGGTCACCCGGTTCGCCTTCCCAGACAATGGCCGGTTTCGTCCGCCGCTCGGTGTTGAGGTGCACGTCGAGGCAGTTGTACGCTACGTTCGTCTTGCCTCCGGTGAACCATTTGGCGAAGGGCGCCTCCCACTCCAAGGTCTTGGTGAACGGCTCGAACCAATGCAATTCCTCTTTCGCCAACCGTGCCCAAAAGGCTTCCGGATCCGCTTTCGCTTCGTCATACAACGCTTGATACGCGTCCAACGACCCAATCGCTGCGCGCGACGCGAATTCGTCGCTGGGGGGAAAGAGCCGTTCCTCAATCATGACCGAATCGATCTGGCCGCCTGAACTATCGGACATCCGCCTTCTCCTCCGCGTCGCAAGAACACCGCTGAAAACCGGGAAAATTGAAGCCGGATTCTAGCGCGGTTCCCGGCGTGTGTCAACGAACCGCGGGCCCGCCTGGACGCTCAAACCACCCACACCGAACAAACCGCGCACGTCTCAGCCTGGCGCAGACAGTTGACTTTGGATGCGAGCCCACCTAGAACTGGGTACAACTGTACTTAAGGATGTTCTTGATATAAAGTCGCCTTGCCATGATACCAACGCGCCGCCTTGGATTTACACTGGTCGAGCTCTTGGTTGTGATTGCGATTATTGGCATTCTCGTGTCGCTCCTGCTGCCGGCCGTGCAGGCAGCCCGTGAAGCCGCGCGACGTCTGCAATGCCAGAACAATGTGAAGCAACTTGGCTTGGCCATCCACAACTACAATGACACCTTCCGCGTGCTCCCGTCGTCCGGCATCGTCGGGCCGACAAACAACTGCGTGGATCCCCAGGTCGGCGAGCGTGGTTGTTTTGCTCCGGCCACAGGCAAAATGTTCAGTTGGATCACGCTGATTCTGCCCCAGCTCGAGCAGACGCCGTTGCACGACCAATTCGACTTCAACGTGTCCGTCTTGCTACAAAGCCAGGAGCCACAAGCAACCAGCCTACCGACGCTCCTTTGTCCCAGCGAGTCGGCGCAAAGCCGCTTCTATCAAGACCCCACGTTGACGCAGAACAAGCAGTTCGCCAAAGGCAACTACGCCGCGTTTGTCAGTCCCTACCATGTGGAAAACCAGACGCGATTTCCTGGTGCCCTGGTGGGAATGGTCAAGCACCGTTTCGCGAGGATTCTGGATGGGACCAGCAACACCGTGATGATTGGCGAAATTCGAACGCGAGCTCAGCCGCGCGACCAACGCGGAGCCTGGGCGCTCCCATGGACGGGATCTTCACAGATCGCGCTCGACCTGCATCATCGCCCGCACCCCTACACCTACCTGGGTGGCGCCGGTGGATATACCGCTGATCCGATCTACGTCGGCGGGGCCGGCATGCAAACGCCGAATAGTCAGGGGATCGGCGACACGCTTTATTGGTGCCCCGCCGCGGAAGGTGTTGTGGCCAGGCGCGAACGCATGCCCTGCGTCGAATTCTCACCCACGGCGACCAGCTACTATCTTTCGGCCGCTCCGCGCAGCCACCATCCAGGCGGCATCGATGTGGTGTACGCAGACGGCCACGTTGGGTTTCTTTCCGAAAGCATCGACGGCCTCAGTCTGGCGCATTTGATCAGCATCGACGACGGACAACCTGTGGAAATCGACTGAATCCGCCGACCGCGGGAGACCACTGATGAAGACAAAAGTCTACTGGTTGATTGGTGGCGGAATGGCCCTGTTGCTGCTGGGCTGGCTTGTTCCTGGCATTGTGGGGCACGCCGCCTCGACCGATGTGGAAACCGAAACCGCGCTGCGTCAGGCATCGGTCGAATTGCTGCATCCCGATTTGGTGGAAGGTGCGGCGACCGGCGAACAGGCGGACCTGGGGGTCGCACAACAATTGCTCGCCCAACAACAGGCCGCCGCGAACCAGGTCGAAAGCCGAGGGACCTGGATGCGATTTGTCTTGATCGGCTTGGGCGTGCTCTGCCTGGGCTCGGGCGTGTCCCTCTTCTACATGGACCAAAACACCTAAGTGACCGATTGCAATTCGGCGACAATCCGGGACCGGCTCTTGTTTCGCCGCCCATTAGATGCAACTGCGGAAAAACCGGCTGTCGGCGAAAAAGGTGCCTGTCCCGCTGACGGGGTGTGCGCTGCTGAATCGCGCTCGACCATTTTAGCTAATTGAAACGGGCCGCCGTTTGAGATAGCCTGCATACGCGAAGCGCAGGTCACAAATTGGTCCGTCGAGGTTGAGGTAAGTAGCATGCAAGTTCGTGGTTTCGTGGTGGCGGTCTGTCTGACGAGTTGCGCCATGGCAGTGGGTCGCGGCGATGCGGCCGAGCAGGTCTTGGTGGAAGCCGAAAGCTTCGATGACGCCGGCGGCTGGATGCTGGACACGCAATTCATCGACACCATGGGATCACCTTATCTGCTCGCGCACGGTATGGGTCGACCGGTCAAGGACGCGGTGAAACAAGTCACGTTTCCTGCCACGGGCACCTATCGCGTGTGGGTTCGCACCAAGGACTGGGTTGCCCATTGGAAAGCACCGGGACAGCCGGGTAAGTTTCAAGTACTCATTGATGGTGAACCGCTTGCTGAGACCTTCGGCACGCGCGGCGCCAAGTGGTTCTGGCACGATGGTGGCCAGATCGAAGTGACCCAGGCGACCGTTAAGATCGGCCTCCATGACTTGACCGGTTTTGATGGCCGTTGCGATGCCATCTTCTTCACACAGGATCTTACGGCAACACCACCAGCAGGCAGTGACATTTTGCCAACGTGGCGTCGCAAGCTGCTCGGCTTGCCGGATCAACCGGTCGAGAAAGCCGGCTATGATCTGGTTGTGATTGGGGGTGGCTACGCCGGCATGGGCGCGGCGATCTCTGCGGCCCGCATGGGCTGCAAGGTGGCCCTGGTTCAAAACCGGCCGGTCCTCGGCGGCAATGGATCCAGCGAAGTCCGTGTCTGGGCAATGGGCCTCATTCGACGCGGAAAATTCCCCCGCATCGGCGAGATCGTGGACGAGTTTGCCGACCATGCGACCAAGTCCCCCGGCCGCGCCGAGGAATTCGGCGATGCCCACAAAGAGGCGATTGTGCGGATCGAGAAGCATATCGATCTATTCCTGAATCATCATGCCTTCCAGGTCGCGACCGAGAACAATCACATTACTTCGGTCGATGCCTTCGATACCCGGACCGGCGCGCACGTGCGACTGAAAGGCAAGCTCTTCAGCGATTGCACGGGCCACGGCACCATCGGCCATTTGGCGCAGGCCGACTGGGAGATGACACCCAAGGGCCGGATGGGGATGAGCAACATGTGGGTTTGGGAGGAGCTGGACAAAGAAATCGATTTTCCTGAAACGCCCTGGGCACTCGATCTGGACATGCAAGACTTTCCCTACCCGCGTGATCATCACGGACAATGGTTTTGGGAGAGCGGATTTGACAAGGATCCATTGGACGGCGCCGAGACAATTCGTGATTGGAATTTTCGCGCGGTGTACGGCGCGTTCAACGCCATGAAGAACCGCGACGGTCGCGACAAACACCGTAACGCCAAGCTATCGTGGGTCGCCTTTATTGGCGGACCGCGCGAGTCACGCCGTTTGTTGGGCGACGTGATCCTGACGCAGGACGACATCGTGACAAAACGCGAATTTCCCGACGGTTGCGTGCCCAGCACCTGGTCGATCGATCTTCACTACCCCAAGAAGCAATACGCTGAGAAATTCGCCGACAACCCCTTTATCTCCATCGCCGAACATGACCGGCGGATCGATCGTGCGTTCGGGTACCCGGTCCCCTACCGGTGCTTCTATTCTCGCAAGATCGACAACCTGTTCATGGCAGGACGCTGCATCAGTGTCACGCACCGGGCGTTGGGAACAACACGCGTCATGAAGACGTGCGGCATGATGGGCGAAGTGGTCGGCAAGGCCGCGTCGATCTGTGTCGCCCATCAATGTGGACCGCGGGAGGTTTATACGCACTATCTGGATGATCTCAAATCGCTGTTGGAACTCCCCGGGCAGGCACGGCGCGAAACGGTGTTCGACGAAGTCGTGATGCCCAAGGACATTCCGGTCGCCAGCGCCTTCGGCCCGCCGACGGGACTCGATCCCAAGAACCTAACGGGAGTCGTGGTCGACGACCGGCAGGCCAAGGCCGCCGGAAAGTGGACCGAGGGCACGGGGCTGAAAGGATACGTGTTACATGGCTATCAATACGCCGCCGCCAATAGCCAGGCCTCCATGGCCTTCACCTACCAAGCCAAGCAAGCCGGACGTTTTGAAGTCCGCGTCGCGTACGGAGCTCACGAGAATCGGGGACGCAGCGTGCCCATCCGTATCTCCGGCGGGGGGCAGGAACGGACCGTCCGCATCGATATGCGCGAACCACCACCGCTGGAACACGGCTTCATCTCGGTAGGACATGTCAACCTGGAAGCCGGGCAATCCAGCACCGTCGTGCTCACCACCGAAGGCGCCGCTGGCTTTGTGCATGCCGATGCGGTCCAGTGGTTGCCGGCCGCGAAATAGTGCATGCGGCGCCCCACATGACGAGCCCCCGCTGGCGCGGCTGGCTGCTGCACCTGCTCCGTGTGTCCGTCCTTATCATGGTCATCTGGCTGATCCGCGGTCAGCATGTCACCTGGCAGCAGACCCAGGCCTTGATGGCCGAGTCGCCGTTGACGCTGGCGGCCGTGAAACCCTTCTATGACAACGCGACTTCGCTGTCAAAACAACGGACCGCGCGGGGCGCGGTGACGGTCTTCGACCCCGAAACGCGGCCGATCGGCTATGTCGTGCAAACGTCTCCGCGAAGTGACGCAATTACCGGATACTCGGGGCCTACCAATACCCTGATCGCGTTTGACGACCACGATCGTGTGCTGGGAATAAGGATCCTGCACAGCGCAGACACCGTCGAACACGTCACAGATGTTGTGCACGACAAGGCGTTCATGGCGGCTCTGGTTGGACGGGATTGGCAGCAGGCGGGAAATACCGCCAACGTGGACGCGGTAAGCGGGGCTTCACTCACCAGCTTGGCCATCCTGGAAGGGATCAGCCTGAGGCTGGCCGGAAGTCGTCCGTCGCTTCGGTTTCCCACCGAGGTTGCTGCGTCGGAACTCCAGCCGTTCTTTCCGCACGCGGATCAGCTCGTGGCCCAAGAGGAAAACCCTGCCATCTTTGACGTGGTCGATCTGGCAGGGAACATACTCGGGAGTTGCCTGCGTACATCGCCGGCCGCAGACGATGAAATTGGCTATCAAGGCCCGACCGATACGCTGATTGTTTTTGACGCCGGCGGCAAGGTGATCGGCATCCAGGTTCGCCAGAGTTACGACAACGAACCCTATGTCGGCTACGTGCGTGACGAGGCCTATTTTCTGAACTTCTTCAATGGCCAATCGATGGACGACCTGGCACGCTTCGATCCGGTCGAGGCGGGGGTGGAAGGCGTTTCGGGGGCGACGATGACCAGCATGGCGATCGCGGCGGGACTCCCGCAGGCAGCCCGAGCCGGCCGTCTGGCCGTCGAGCGGAAAACGCCGCGATTCGTCTGGAGTGGCCGCGACACCGGAACCACCCTGGTGGCGTTGACCGCGCTGCTGATCTGCTTCACACGACTGCGAGGCAAACGCTGGGTGCGAATGGCCTTTCAACTGCTGCTGATCGCGTACTTCGGTTTTCTCAACGGCGACCTGCTATCGCAGGCGTTGCTGGTAGGATGGGCCCAAAGTGGCCTCCCCTGGCGTTTGGCACCCGCATTGGTCGGGTTGGTGGCGGTCGCGTTCGTCGTACCCTCGATTTCCAAGAAACAGGTCTACTGCCACCACATCTGTCCATTCGGCGCAGCGCAGCAACTCGTCAGGATCGGAGCAGCGGACCGTCGACGAATTCCCCGCAGGCTCGCCCGCTATCTGAAGCTGATCCCCGCCGCGCTGTTGCTGCTGGTCGTGTTGACCGCGATGAATCATTGGTCGATCAACCTGGCCGGCATCGAACCTTTTGACGCCTTCGTGTTCTGGATCGCGGGCGCGGCGAGCATCACGGTGGCGGTCGTGGGATTACTGGCTGCCAGATTCACGCCAATGGCCTACTGCCGATTCGGTTGCCCGACCGGCGCCGTCTTGAATTATGTTCGCTATCATTCGCGCAGCGACCGCCTGACCGCGCACGACGGGATCGCGCTGCTGCTGTTGATTGCCGCCGTGGCGATACGCGTGATTTGAATGCAACGTTCGCGCGTATTCACTCGCCAACCCGAATCAATTCCAGGCCGTTGATTCGCGTCCGCCCTCTTCGCGCCGTTAACTGTAACTCGATCGTGCCGTCAGCACTGATTACCACATCGGAGAATTCTTTGACAACGCTGCTGCGTACGTCGGCCGCCGCGGCGATGTCAAGATCTTCCAGCACTTGAGTACCTTGCAATGTGACCGATTGCACCCGTTTTCCGACCGCGATCTCATGCGCTTCGGCAAACGTCAAGCGTACGTGATAACGCCCCGGTTTGAGATCTCGCAAGACAAAGCTCGACAGCCCTTCAGCGGCCGACGATCCAACCCAAGGCCAACCTTCTCCCTCGGCCATCCACACGCTATGACGATAGTCGTACGTCGTCGTGGCCTCCGGTACCACCGTCGCCGCTAACTCGGGTGACGGGCCGCCGACGCTGGGGTAATCCAGCCACAGTGTTCCCGCGCGTGTCATGCGGTCGCCCGGCGCACCAAAATTCACGCCCAGCCTCACAATCTCCTTCGGCTGACCTGGCCCCCAACATGCCCACTGCTCGTGCGATTCCGGCATCGCCACCATCGCCAGTCCAACCGGCAGCGGATAGCTGCACGTGCATCCTTCGTAGAAATACGGCACGTTGAGCAACCCGTTGGCGGGAATCACGCTGTTGGTGCAGCCGCTGCGCGGACCGCTAATGCAGATCGTGCCACTCTCCAATGTCTTATCGTAGAATGCCGGCGTGCCGCTCCGCATCGTATAGATCTCTCCGTAGTCCAGTCCCCCGTCACACCCGTAGCTCTTGGGAAACGTGCGGGCTTCCTGCTGGCCAGTCAAAGGATTCATCCGCTGGCCCGGGCTGGGCGGCGCCGGACTCCAGGCGTTGGTTTGCGTCGGTGGCCGATACTGCGAAGGCTCGCGGCCGGCGGGATCAGGTTTGGCAAGACCTTGCCGGACGGAGGCCGCTTCCTGATCGCCGAGCACTCGGCCCGTATAAGCGTCGGTCAATTCGGCCTCGAGTAAAGGATAGTCAATGCTGTAGTCGCCCTTCGTTCGTTCCGCATGCCAGTCCTTAGGATAGGAAATCATCAAGCCGTCAATGAACTTCGGCTGCGGAGAGCGTTTGAAGTGTCCCAGGCCGTCGTCGAACCAGAGGACGCCCAGGGGTGCCCGGACCAGCGCATCGCGACTGGGTTGCCAGCCACCATCGTAGTTGGTCGAGCCGGGGAGACTGGCGGCGCGCCGCACAACGACAAATGGTCCCGCGCGCTTGACCGTAAATGGTCCATCGGCAAAGTCCGGGGCAGCCGCTTCGACCCGACGATACATCTTGTCTTCGGCCGGGAGGCAAATGACACCACCGAAGGGTCGGAGCAAACGAGCCGCATCGGCGAACGCCGTCGTGCCAGTAAATCGTCCGGGCGTTTCCGTGGTGATCAAGCTGGCCAGGTACGCTGGAATCCCCGCCTCACCGAATTCGTCCGTCAACCAGGAGACGCGCGCTTCGTCTGCACCGTGCAGGAATCGACGCCGCACGGCCGCAATGTTAGCCGGATCGGGATCGATCGCCACGATCTGTAGCCGCGTCTTCCGAATCAACGCTTCCACAAGATCGCCGTCACTTAGCCCGTAGATCAGGGCATAACCGTCCTGGACTGCGGCGGCCGCCACCAATTCGGTCCACGGCGAAGTCGGAGATTTGGTCGGGGCAGGTTCCGGCGGTTGCGGAGCGAGATGCACGGTTGGCACGTCGACTGGTTCCGGGCCATAACATCGCAGCGCCCCGTCGCGGGTGACGACGAACGTCTTGCCATCGGCCGCAATGATCGAATACACGTCGGTCGTGACGTCGAGAAACGGTTGGTCAAGATTAACCGTTGTCCCTGCCAAGGTGATGCGGCGGCTGAGGCCCTTGTCTGTGGTTCCGGTCCGCCAGTCATCTTCATGTTGCTCGCGATTGATCAACTGATCGAGAGTCACCTTGCCGCGTCGCAGGTCTCGTTTGTCCGTTGGACTCACCGCGGCGAAGTATCCGCCTGGCAGTCGTGATTGGCGGGGCAACTTGAAATCGATCGTCTCTCCGGTGCGGCGATTGAGTTTGGCAGGGTAGGCGGCCGAGCAAGGCACGATCAATTCATCGCCGTTTACCACCAGGTATCCCTGCGGGGTTAAGCCGCCAAAGGCTTCGGCATTGTGCGGATGATCGCCGTAAACGAATCCCAACCGATCGTTTCGCCAGACCTCTTTTCCGGTCGTCGCGTCCAACGCGTAGACGAAGACGCCTTCGAACGGCCAGACTCCCGCGGCGAAATAGACTTGCCCGTCCGCCACGACCGGTCCGCCTCGAATCGGCCAGACCGAAATCACTCGCCGGTTGCCTAAGACCTTGCGCTTACTCGGGACGGCACGAAACTTCCATTGCAGTGTGCCATCGGACAATGAAACGCAATAGAGATGCCCGTCGTCGGAACCAAAATACACCCGGCCCTGCCAGAGTACAGGCGCAAACCGCACCGGGCCTTCCGCATGAACTTGCCACAACCGGTCACCCGTCGCAGTCGCATAGGCCGTCACGGTATCGTTTCGCGACGAGCCCACAACCAGGGTCTGACCCGCCACCACCGGTTCGTAGCCGGCATCGAACTGAAGCCGCAGATTCCGATAGGCTGAAGTCAACGGCGGCAGCTTGCGGGTCCATTGAAGATGAGGCGATTCCAGCGGCGGCTGGCTTGAACTGCCGGTCCGCCCCGAGTCGTGCCGCCACATCGGCCAATCGGCGGCGTCCAAGACCGGGACAGCGAAGGAGGCAAGTGACGCAACGGCAATTGATACCGACCACACGATAGCGCGGGCGTGATACGAATGGCGATTCCAGGGCATGTCGATTCCGATGGGCTTGGTGGGAAATTCCGAGCAAGACGTTGCCGGCGAACAGGCAGGACGTTACCCGAGTATAGGCAGTCCGGATCGGTGCGTGTTGGACCGTCGTCCTTTTTTGGGCAGCGCGGGGTTGAGACTTTTTGTCAACGAGGTTCGTGACTGGTAGACTGGATGTTCCATCCTTGTTCCCACCTCCATTTCGTTGTTGTCCGAGGCCCGCCATGATTGAAATCACCCACGATCGCCGCCACTTCCTTCAAGCCGCTTCTTCCCTTGCTGCGGTGGCAGGCCTGGGCTTCCGTTCCACGGCCCGTGCGGAGGACGCGTCCGCTCAGGTGCCAGTGATTTATTCGGCAATCAAGGGTGGCGGCATCGGCAAGGACAAGGCCGCCATGGTCGCGCGGCTGAAGGAACTGAAAGCGTTGGGCTTCACGGGCGTCGAGGGAGGCAGCCCTGGCATCTCGGATACCCGGGCCCTGCGTGAAGCGGTCGAAGAGGTCGAGTTCCCCGTGCACGGCGTTGTTGACATGGTGCACTGGAAGGAACGGCTCTCATCGCCTGATCCAGCGTCGCGGGCAATTGGTGTGGCGGCTTTGGAGCAGGCGATTCGCGATTCCTATGCCGTGGGGGGCTCCAGCGTGTTGCTGGTTGTTGGGCGTGTCACCGGGGACGACGAAAACCATGACCACGTCTGGCAACGCTCCATCATCGAGATTCGGAAGGTACTCCCCCTGGCCAGTCGCCTGGGAATCCACGTCCTGGTCGAAAACGTCTGGAATGGTTTTTGCGAAGACCCCGAGCAGTTGCGTGACTATCTGGATGAGATCAATAGCCCGTGGGTTGGTGCTTACTTCGACATCGGCAATTGCCGCAAGTTCGGTCCTGCAGAGGATTGGGTTCGAACCTTGGGTCGCCGGATCGTGAAGCTCGACATCAAGGACTGGGGAAAGAAGAACGGCTTCTGCCGACTCGGTGAAGGCGACGTGAACTGGCCTGAAGTGCAACGGGCACTCGTCGAGATCGGCTTCTCGGGATGGGCGACACGTGAGGGGCGAGATCAGTCGCTGGAAGATACCGTCACATTGACGAAGAAACTGCTGGGGTGAGCACCGCAGCGTGGAATGCGTCTTGTCGATTTCTAGTGCCCGTCGTGCATCCCTCGCTCACGCGTTTTGAAGTTGCGCATTTTGGAGCAGGCGTTGTTTCTTGCCCGATGCGTCGGGTTACACTTGCTCCCACGCGTTCTCCAACTAACGTCGAATGCCGCTAGTTGGCCGAGCGCGATTCACCAGCGCACACTCCGTCAGCGGGACCGGCAGGTTTTTCGCCGACAGGCCGTTGTTCCGCAGCTGAATCAAATGGGCGGCGAAAAACGAGCCGGTCTCGGATGGTCGCCGAATTGCACTCGGTCATTTCGCATCGGTGGAAAACGCCAATCGCGCGACTTCGAAAGCTGCGTCCGGGATCCAGAATTGCGTCGGCAACACGAAACGGGCCGCGACTGCGTGGACGTGGCGCGAATTCGACCTGCTGTGCAACGCTTAGACATCAATACGCGATTGGCAGTCCTCGATCCAGGATGGTCACGCGGACGTTCGTGAATTCAACGGTGCAAAGACATCGACGCTCCGCTTAGAACTGAAATTCCAGACCAGCGTTCAAGCCGTGGACCCAGTACGAGGTGTCGTTAAAGACGAATGGCGAGGGGACGTCCAGGTTCGCCGGGATTTGTCCGCCCGCTTGGGCAACGCTGCTCCAGTAGATAAACGAATACCCCAACGACAACTGAATGCAATCGTTTAGCGAATAGCTCGCCGTGGCGCCGATCTCCGGTGACACCGCAAATTTATCCTGGCTGAAATGGCCTTGATTTTCGAGCGCCAGCAATCCCTGGGGAGGCATGATCATCACCGTGTTGCCGCTGGAGTCCGTGTTCGTGGTGGTTCCCGCAATGCTCACGTTCTGCTTCCTGGTGCCGAAGCCCACTTTGGCCAACAGGTCGAATTGCCAGCAGTCGCGATAGATCTCGTAGGCGATTCCGACTTCCGCGGCATGATATTCGTTGCGTGTGTCAAAGCGATCGGTGATCGCCTGCG
>JAUIHJ010000850.1 GCA_030432015.1 bacterium | reverse complement strand
GCAACGACATGACAATGCGACTCTTCAAGACTGGGGCGGTGGTTCTCGGCTTCCTGGTCCATCTGGGCCTGGACGAACTCTGGGCCGTCGATCTTAAGAGGATGCGGGTCAAGAAATCATTCGGCACGGCCTTTAAGCTGTGGGGAAAAAAGCCCTGGGCCAATTTCTCGGTCTACGCCAAGCTGGGCTTGTTAGTCTTGCTCGCCTTTGGCGACCCCATCATGATGGACCGCTTCGATCTGCACGACCATGAAGTTCCCTATCTGGCACGTGAGGTAGCCGGCGAACCGACCGACCCCACACGGCCGGCCGATAACGCGTCGCCTAACACGACCGAGGTGCAAACCACGGGCAAGCCATTCGACCCATGGGATGCCCTGCCGACTTACCAACGTTAGCCCGAGCCGCCAGTCGCCAGGCGACGTCGCTAAAACAGCTTCTGGCTATCCAAGAGCAGCGTAAATGGTCCATCGTTGACCAGGGCAACTTGCATCTGTGCACCGAAGCGCCCGGTGGCGACAGGAATCCCCCGCGCGGTGATCGCCGCCACGAATCGCTCATACAGGGCCTCGCCGACTTCGGGGCGAGCCGCCGCCGTGAAGCTCGGCCGCCTCCCCTTGCGACAATCGGCATAGAGCGTGAATTGGCTCACCGCCAGCAGCGCGCCGCCGATATCGTCAAGCGACAAGTTGACTTTATCCTCGTCATCCGCAAAGACGCGGAGCGCACAAATCTTCTCGGCCAGCCAGCCCACATCCGCTTCGCTGTCCCCTTCGCCGACCCCCAGCAGCACTAAGAGCCCGGCGCCGATTTCGCCCACGATTTCGTCGTCCACCGTCACGCTGGCGCGTTGCACGCGCTGAACACAGGCTCGCATGCCTAGTCCACCTGCGTAGCGGGGGTCGTCGAATTCAATTCGTCAGTGGCGCGCATGCTGGCACGGCGTTGTTCAACATGAGCCAGAATGGTATTGATCACCTGATAGTTCGCACTGACGGCCATCACTTGCGACATGAAAGCGATCGCAATAAGGACGGTCCCCCCCATCGCCACCGTCCAATGCAGGGTGACCCAAGTCGATGGACTGGCGGTGGTCGAATTATACGGGTCCGCCGCGGCCCCCAGACTGGCGATCCCCAACGTCAACAGAATTCCCAGCAAAGCCCACGGGAACGAACGGCGTTTGAGCCTCCGACTTTGTTCGGCCAAGTCCGGATCTAATTCGTAGGCGTCGACCACCTCGCTGCACCAGCGGCTGGTGCCGATGAAGTACGTCACCGAGATGCTGTGGACCAACAGGTTGACCAGTACCGCAATGATCCCCAACCAGATGTGAATCCAGAACGGCTCGCGCTGCTCCACCATCCGCGCTCCGGTTGCGTTGACCTGGTCCCGCGCGGCGGCGATCTGGTCAAGCGTGACCTCCGGCGAGACCTCCAATGATTCGTAAGCCTGCTTCGCGGAGTCGAGCGCTGCTGACGTCTTGCCAAAATCCCCTTGCGTCAAACCGACGGTCAAGTTGGCAAGCAATAGCGTCACGGCAACAATTGCCAGAACAAGAAAAATGCGGGACACAAGAATTCCGTCTGTCGGCAGGCCGGGGTGGATGATCGCGAGTGGGTAAGCCAAAATTTTAGAGCGATTCGGGCTGGCTGCCCAGGGTGCCGCAACATTCTGCCGCCTGTATTCCGGTCGTCCGCTAGATGATTCGGCGAGTAGCTCTTAGAATCCAAAACCGTGGGCTCGGCCGAACCGCTGCCCCCTGCCCTGCACTGCCCCCTGCCCTGCACTGCCCAGCACCAAACTGCCCAGCACCAAACTGTACTGCACCAAACTGGCCTTCCGACAACTGGGGCCTTCCGACAACTTCACTTCCGATCATTGCCCCCCATGCCGCCCACCACCTCCCCAGACTCGTGCATCCTCTTCATGGTCCGTCACGGAGCGACCGACAACAATCTCGCCGATCCGCCCCTACTGCAAGGTCGAGCAGATGTGCCGCTGTCCGTTGCTGGCCAGCAGCAGGCCGAACGGACGGGCCAGCTGTTGTCGTCGCAGTCGATTCGTCGCGTCTATTCCAGCCCTCTGCTGCGTGCGCGTCAAACCGCCGCCGCCATCGCCAAACCACACGCGCTAGACGTCGACGTGGTGGAAGCCCTCGAGGAGATCGATGTTGGCGAGTGGGAAGGTCGGAGTTGGAAAGAGATTGCCGTCAGTGAGCCGCAACGTTATCACCAATTCATGTCCAACCCGGCAGAACACGGCTACGCGGGGGGAGAAAACGTTACCGACCTATTTTCCCGCATTCAACCGGCGATGGCGCAACTGTTGGCCGCCAACCTGGGTGGTCAAATTGTCGTTGTTGGACACAACCTGGTGAACCGCACCTTCCTGGCCCGACTGCTCGACTTGCCGCTGGCTCAGGTGCGAAAGGTCAATCAAGACAACTGCGGAGTCTCAGTGGCTCGCTACCGCGACGGCGAGACCAAGCTACTCACGCTGAACTCCGCCTTTCACCTGTACGAATGAATCGAAACGCGCCGGGCACGCGTGTCACTCAGTCGCTCGTGTCACGGCCCCCCGCCGCTGGTGCTTGATCCGGAAGCGGCACTTGCTGCTGCGACATGAGGTAGGCGATCAGGTCACGCGATTGCTTGGCCGTCAGCGCA
>JAUIHJ010000849.1 GCA_030432015.1 bacterium | reverse complement strand
GCTTTTGTTTGACCAATTTGTCCAGCGACGTTTCTTTTCCGGCCTGATCCCGGAGGGTGAAATTTGGAGCGGTTTGCCCCACTTCGATCGGTGGTGCCGCGTGGGTTGTTGTCGTGGCCGCCAGCATGAAGATTGCCGCCATCACCGATGAAAATGCGCCTGCGCTATACATGCGAAGCTCCTGATCGAAGGGGAAGTGACGGCCGATCACCGCGGACTTGCAATGATGCCCCAGCATTATAGCCACCCCCATCAACCGATGCGTATGACGACGTACAGAACGAATTCTCTCTGGAAATCGGCCTTGTTGGACAGTTTACGGGCTCCTATACTCGCCCGCCATTTGGGGCCCCGGCCGCGGGGACCCATCGACAAACCACGCTGATCGATGCCTGTCGAAACGAGCAACCTTCGCAGCCCGCGTTACGGCTCGTTTCCGGCGGACATTGCCACCAGGGAGCAATACGATGCCTTCGCTGTTGCGAACGTTGCCCACCATCGTCACCTTCGCATGTTGCTTGCAACTCTGGGCGACCGCTTGGGTTGACGCGCAAGAGGGCAGCCGATCTGCTCCCGCCGTTGCCGACCAGGTCGAACCCGCGCGCCCCACGACCAAAGTGACCGAGGGCACGGGAACCTTGCCCAGCAATCATGGTCAAGTCTGGCGGGAATACGACATCTCACCTTACACCAGCAACGTCACGACGACGGCCCGGCCAGAGCAGGCCATTGTGGATTGGATCCTGCGGGATACCGGCACGGAGGTCTGGTTTTCCGAACCGGTGGGTTTGCTGAGCGCCAGCCGCGAAAAGTTGATTGTCTACAGTACGCCGGAAATGCACGACCTGGTTCAAGAGGTCGTCGATCGCTTCGTCGCCAGTCGAGCGGAATCGCATGCGTTCGGATTGCAGTTGATTACCGTCCAAAGCCCGAATTGGCGCACCAAGGCCTTGCCACTGATGCGCGCGGTGACGGTTCAGTCGCCCGGAGTCGACGCCTGGCTGCTCTCCAAAGAGAATGCCGCAGTGCTGCTTAGTCAGCTCAAGCAGCGGACGGATTATATCGAACACAATTCGCCCCGACTGGTGATCCACAACGGTCAGTCTCAGTCGATTTCGCGTACGCGCCCACGGAACTACGTCCGATCGGTTGCCATGCGGGCGAACGCGTCGTCGGGCTACGAACTTGAGCCAGGGCAGATTCAAGAGGGCTTTTCCTTGCAAATCAGCCCACTTTTTTCGCTGGATTCTCAGTTAATGGATGCCGTGATCAAGTGTCAGATCGATCAGGTCGAGAAGCTTGTCCCGGTAGGAATTGACATTCCAGGCGTGGCGGCTGGGCGACAGACGGCGCAAATCCAGGTCCCCCAACTCGTCAGCTGGCGGCTACACGAACGCTTTCGCTGGCCTGCCGATGAAGTGCTGGTCGTCAGTTGCGGCGTGGTGGCAACCCCGACCGCAGAACGTCCCAAGACGCTGGGCCTACCCTTTCTAGGTAGTGCCACCAACGGCCGGGCCGATGCGTTGCTGTTCATTCAAAACCAGGGAAAATCGGGCCCTCCGGCCATTGGCAGCCGGACTGCCGACGGCGGCGCTGCGGACAATCGAGGGCGATATTAATTCCGCCCCGAATTGGGCCGGCTGAGGCAACACGGACCAGCTCGAAACGACGTTTTTGATCTTGCGTGTTGCTTCCTGGCGATGGCTTGTCAACAAAAAACGCCCGAGCGCGTGGTGGTTCAATTGCACGTTCTCGATCGATTGTCACGGCAAGTGTCTTCAAACTCCCGTGCACGGCCGCCGATCGCGCTCTCGACGGTTACCTGGGCTATGATTTACGATAACGCGGTCTCCAAGCGGTTGGTCGCTTGTTTCCCGCACCACACACCGTCCACCCCCAGATTCCCACCTGCCCATGCCAACTTCTTCCCCTCGTCGCGTTGTGATTACCGGTGTTGGCCTTGTGAGCCCGTTGGGTAACGAAGTCGACACGCTGTGGGATGCGATCTCCCAGGAGCGGAGTGGCGTCGCGAAAATGCAACGCGTCGCAACCGACTATTTGCCGACCCCCTACGGTGCCGAAGCGTGGGATTTTACCGGTCATATCGACGACTTTGGCCCGCTGGACAAGGATCAGAAACGGACGATTCGCAAAGGCTTGAAGGTCATGTGCCGCGAGATTCAAATGGGCGTCGCGGCAGCCCAAAAAGCGATTTCTGCGGCCAACCTTGCCGGCGCCTGCAATCCTGATCGGACAGGCGTCGTATTTGGCGCGGACTACATCCTGACCACACCCGATGAATTCGCTGAGGGAGTCAGGCATTGCCTGGACGCCGAGGGGAATTTCGACTTTGATCGCTGGGCGGAGGATGGGATGCCGCAGGTGACCCCACTCTGGTTGCTCAAGTACTTACCCAATATGCCGGCGAGTCATGTAGCGATTTTCAACGATCTGCGCGGGCCGAACAATTCGATTACGCTGCGCGAGGCATCGGCCAACTTGGCCTGCGGCGAGGCCCTGACGACGATTCGGCGCGGCGCTGCCGACGCGATGGTGGTCGGTGCGACCGGTTCGCGCGTCAATCCACTTCGCACCGTGCATATCATGATCCAGGAAGAACTCGCGACCGATGGCGATGATCCCGCAGGGCTCTGCCGTCCGTTCGATTTGCAGCGG
>JAUIHJ010000848.1 GCA_030432015.1 bacterium | reverse complement strand
GGCGGCCTGGGTGCGCGGGGCAACGGCTGGCACCCATGCCATGCGTGGCGCTCTTGGGGTACGATACGCGGTTGCCGCATGTCGAAACAGTCGATGTCGAAACAGTCGCCAACTCCGCAGGGATGTGATGCGCATCTTGATCGTGACCCCCGCCGTCCCCGGCTCGCGAAAGGGGAACCGTGTCACGGCCTGTCGTTGGCGGAAGCTTCTCCAAGGGAGCGGGCATCGGGTGACGATTGCGACGACCTATACTGGTCAGTCCTGCGATGTATGCGT
The DNA here is from genome assembly GCA_030432015.1 of bacterium. Taxonomy (GTDB): domain Bacteria; phylum Planctomycetota; class Planctomycetia; order Pirellulales; family Pirellulaceae; genus ARS98. The sequence goes on along the minus strand of JAUIHJ010000848.1, from coordinate 2,400 downwards.
TGCCTTGCACGCCAAGAAAAGCGCGGCGTCGATCCAGCGGTTTGCCGAGTCCTGCCCGGATCAGCCTCTGCTGGTCGTGTTGACGGGCACGGATTTATATCGCGACATCACGACCAGCCACGCAGCGCAGCGTTCGCTCGAACTGGCCGACCGGCTGATTGTCCTGCAACCCGAGGCCAAGCGGGCGGTGCCGATTGCCTTCCAGAGCAAAACGTGTGTCATCTTTCAAGCGGTGCCCAAACGTCGTCCTTTACCGACCAAACTCACGAGCCATTTCGAGGTGACCGTGATGGGGCATTTACGGCCGGTGAAGGACCCGTTTCGCGCGGCACTCGCGGCTCGACGCCTGCCTGCGGATTCCAAGATCAGGATCGTCCACTGTGGCCAGGCGCTGACGGATTCGATTCGGCAACGGGCGGAGCGAGAGATGGCACGCAATCCGCGGTATCAATGGCAGGGGGAATTACCACGTTGGCAGGCGCTGCAGCGGCTCGCTCGAAGTCGCGTGATGGTCTTGAGCTCGATCTTGGAAGGGGGGGCGAACGTCGTCTCCGAGGCGCTGGCCTGCCAAGTCCCAATTCTGTCGTCAAGAATCGCGGGCTCGATTGGGTTGCTCGGGAATGACTACCCTGGCTTCTTCGAATGTCGTGACACGGCAAGGCTGACCGAGCTATTGCGGCGGACGGAAGTTGACGCGGCGTTTTATAAGTCGCTGAAGATGGCCTGCAAGAATCGCGAGTGGCTGATTGCACCCGCGCTGGAACGCGACACCTGGAAAGCCCTCCTCGAATCGTTCGAGAGATAAGTGTCCGGTCGGTTTGTAGGCGTTGTCGAATTAGTTCCCCGCTTCAGTCAGCAATTCTTCCACCAGCGGACCGATGTGATGCTCATAAGTAAATCCCTCGGTGCCGTATTCGTTTGCATCATTGTCGAACCGTTTGCGTAGCTGGCCGGTTTGATCGTAAACCAGAACGGCCGGCACGGAAGCTAACTTAAGTTGCTCGTAGAGCGCATCGTTCGGCGTCGAGCAGATCATGGAGAGAAAGTTGGCTTCCAGGCGGGTCAGCGTCTTGTTGACGGCGTCGCGGAGATCTTCCGGTGAGTCGGTGCCATCGAATTCGACATTCATGGTCATGGCGACGACGTTTTCAGGATGTTGTTGGTGCAACTGCACCAGGGCGGGAAATTCCGCCAGGCAGGACGATCACCAACTGGTCCACAGGTCCAGGATCACCACTTTACCGGGGTTCTGAGCGACCCATTGCTGGGCTTCTTCCCAAGTCCCGATGACGATCGTTGGCCGATCGGCGGCGGCGACGACCTTCTCCGGCGCGGCGGGAGCGTGAATACCGCTGTCCTTGGTTGCGGTTGTTGTGGCTTCGGCACTCTCTCTGGCGGTGGGGTCGGGGCTTCGGTTGCACGCAACGACCATGACCAGCATGGCCGAAATCAGCGTGGCCAAGGCACCTGTCCGGCTTCGTTTCATCTTCGCATCTCCTTGATCCGATTCTCGGCATGGCACGCGCGGGTCAGCCGCGGCGGGACCGTCCCAGTCCATGATCAAGCTTACCGTGTGATTTGCCGGAGGCCCAGACGTTTCGCCGCCGGCACCGGATCCTCGTAAGGTAATGCCCGCAGGAACTCGACAAGGTCGCTGACTTCTTGATCGGTCAAGTGGCTGGTGACCCCGTGGCGGTCGGCCGGATTCTGCTCACGGATCACTTCCTGCAGGGTCGCGGCCCGGCCGTGATGCAAGTAGGGCGCGGTGCGATACACGCCCAGGAGGGTCGGCGTGTCGTAGGCAGGGCCCATCTTTTCGGTCGCGTCGCCGCCGCCGGTACCGACGTGATGCCGCACGATGGAAGCGTTTGTACGGGGTTCCGAGTCGCAATAGAAGGGCCCGCTGTGGCAGGTTGCGCAGGCGGTCTCCTTTGCTTGGAAAATTTCACGACCGCGGCGGGCGGCAGCGCTGAGGCCACCTTTGGCGTGGGGGCTAAGTGACAGTGTGTGTGAATTGCTATACGCGGCAATTGCGTCCAGCGACGCTGATCGCCCCTTGTTGGGTTTCTCCAGCGACGGGTTGAGCATCCCCTGGAGCAGGCCCCGCCCCTGCATCAACGGACCGCGAATGGTGTGCTCAAAATCTTGCACTTCGTCGCGATCTGCGGACCAGTGGAGCGGGTGGGTCCAGGCCATGCCGGCCAGGGACTGAGTGTTTCGCAGGCCCTCCGGGTTGTGCCACGTCCGCCCGTCCGGTTGCCCGTCCGGATGGCAACTAGAGCAGGCGATCCAGCGTCGTCCCACCATCGGTTGGAGGGCTGCGTAAAACAGCCTCTTGCCGGCCAGGATTTCATCGCCGAGCGGGTTTTCGGTCACGGTGACCTCGGCGAGGCGTTCGAG
>JAUIHJ010000847.1 GCA_030432015.1 bacterium | reverse complement strand
AAGTTCCGACGTGCTGGCGACCGACTCGCCTAAGAGCTCCTGTAACATCTGGACCTTGCCGACGAGCGTTCCTTGAGCTGCACCTTCCTCTCGCCCTTCCTCACGACCTTTTTCGACCCCTTGCACCATACCTTCCGCTCGCCCCTCTTCACGAGCGGCAATCAGCCGGGCCTCTTCGTCGTGGAGGAACTTCAGGCGAGCCTCGTAAAACTGGCGATCTTCTGGCGATTGAAAAGTCATATCCAACACTCCTGCAGCTTCCTCGAAAACTTCGTCGCCCAGTAACTGTGCCAACTCGTGGATCTCCCGATTCGCCGCCAACCTCAAGAAAGTAAACCATTGTTCGAGCTTCGATAGGTTTCGCAATCCATTATCATCTGGAACCACAAACTTCGGCAACTCCAGCGTGTGAAATACAAGATCGTCTGTAAACACCAAGTCCTGCTGGTCACAACGCAGCCGAAAACTCAAATGACATTCCCTCACATCCCGAAACAACAACCGGTCCAGGACACAGATGCTGATTGCCGGACGCAGGTAATGATACGGGCTGCCGGATGACAGCTGGCGCACGAAATTCAGACAGTTATAGTACGTCAACCGTTTCGGCAAATCGACCGGCAGCGTGGTCTGCATCTCGATATTGTAGCGATGGCCATCCTCGTCCTGGGCCAACACGTCCAGAATTGCCAGCTTGGCGGCCGAGCGATCGCGCTTTTGAATGGGATTCAAGATCTCGACCGACGTGATCGATCGTGTAGGTTGCAGCACAGCGTTGAGGAAATGAATCGTGATCCGCGGATGATCCGGACTCCCGAAGACCAGCTTGAAGGCAAAGTCAACTTTCGGATCAATTCCAAGCGGCATAAGACATCATCGCGACTGACGGTGGGCTGCGGCGAACTCCGTGGTCCAAGAGAACCAGTATAGCCAATTGTAGTATTTACACCTATTAATAACATGACACGATCGATTCCGGACATGACAAGCTCCGCTACAAGGATCCGCGATAAATTTACGAGCAGGCGGCGGGAAGCGTGCGGGATGAAGTCGCTAAATGACCGAGTGCAATCCGGGACCGGCTCGTGTTTCGCCGCCCATTCGAGTCAACTGCGGAAAAACGGCCTGTCGGCGGAAAAGGTGCCTGTCCCGCTGACGGGGTGTGCGCTGCTGAATCGCGGTCGGCCATTTTGTAGCACAAGCCAAGAAACGCGGACGAGCGGTCCCGCCGATGAAGTACAACGGCCGTCCCGGAAGGTCCGCAGAATCGGAAGCGACACGGAATTACCTGCCTGAGGGTGGCGCTCAAGCGAATTGCCATCCGAACGCCGAGTTTCGCTGGCTCACGAACTCGAATTCCGAACGAGTTGAATACCAGGTCGATCGCGCCAATGCCAGGCCATCTGGATCATTTCATTCTTCTCGAAACGCGCGCTGGTGCGACAACAACGAGATACCGGAGGTGATTCGTAACGGCTCGCGTTTGCGATCCGCAGATGACGCAAATGCTCGCAGATGGAAGGGCACCTTGGGTGACTTCACAGCCCCCAACACAAAGCTGGGGAGAAGTCACAGCTGGAACCTCTGTGCCGATCTGTGCAACGATCGGGCCAGCCATGAGCAAAGCGACAGACTGGAGCATCAAGACGACCGAGCGGTCAAGCACCCTGGATCGTCGAGTTTGCAAGGTCGTGCATCGCTGCCGCCAACTCCGCAACGAGTTCGTCGTCCACGCCGCCGCGAAGCACCGAGTATTCCGCCTGACGCGTCTGACGAAGAGCCTCATCACGGCTCGCATTGCGGCCAGACCGTGGATGATCAACCGCCGCTCGGAAGGGGAGTCGCTGCGGGGCCGTCGTTTGCCTGCCAGCCTGCGGACCAGATTCATGCCAATCAAGCGACCGCGCAGAATTAATGTCCCGTTGTGCGGCGTCTCGGAATGGGCTGACGCCGTTCAATGGATCGCCGCTCGCCGGCCCGAGGCCAACGGCTGGCCCGTCGTACCCAACCTGGTTGCCTCGTTGAGGCTGCAGCGGCCCTTCCGCTTCAGGCCGGGATCCCTGCGGCGAGAAACGGGGCGTGGCAAAGGAACCACTCTCACCCTCCGACTCGCGCTGCGAATTGATCTGATTGATGACCTGCAAGGCATCATTGGACGTCACCAGCCCATCGCCGTTGACGTCAAGATACGGCGGCGCCGGCTCGTCCGCCAAGACATGCGGCCCGGCCGAATTCAGCACATTGATGATCAAGAGAACATCGTTGGGACTTAGAAAAGTGTCATTGTTAACATCGAACTTATTGCTAGGGTTTTGCCAGCGACTGGTCGGCCGAGTCACACCGAAGTCGATGTTTCCAACGGCCTGGCCTGCGGTCAGAGTTACCGTCGTTGTTCCGGCAACTGGACTGGTTACGTCGTCATCACCCTCCGGCACGATTTCCACGTCGTAGCTGCCTGGCTTGAGGTAAGGCAGGCGATAAACACCTCGGCTGTCGGTAACGGCGGATGCGCGAGGACCAAATTCCAGGTTATCGAGCAGAATGGTGCGGTCGGAAAAAGCACCTGCGATTGCGTAGGCGATCTCCGCGGTGGGTCGGTTGAGCGTCATCGTCTCCGCCTGCCCGACCGCCAACCGCCCGGTGGTGTAGCGGGCCAGCAAGTTGTCGTTGGCGTCGTAG
>JAUIHJ010000846.1 GCA_030432015.1 bacterium | reverse complement strand
AGTTCCAGTTTGGGCGCGGATCAGGTAATCCCGATCATTATCACGGAGGAAGTACCACGCACGGGCCTCAATGGTATGCCCGGCGGCAACTTGACGCACGTCGAAGTGAAGACGAATGACGGCGAACTTTGCGTCCCGCGTTGCCGCGGACTCGAAGTCGCGCACCACGTCGGTCGGCAGCGGCGGGCGATCGGTCGGATTGGCACCTGGCGCCGCCGGTGGATGCGACAACGGCCGCGGCGCGCCAACTGCCGGCTGCTGTGTGGCGGCGCGGCGATGGAGTTCGGCAAGGACTTCGTCACAGCGGGCGAGTGCGGCGCGATACTTTTCCTGCTTGCCGGCCAGCCGTTTGACTTCGACCTCGGTGGCCTTCGCTTCAACTTGGTGAAGGTCCTGCTTCAGTGTCCGCCGATGCTGCTTTTCGTATCCGGCCTTGACGTCACCAACGATTCTGGCGGCCGCGACATAGTCACCCTCGGAGGCCTGCGCAGCGGCGTCCAGCAGATAGTTCGCCAACTTGGCCCCTCGAATGAGCGCATAGAGTTCCTGAATGTCCTGTTCGATCACAGCGTGTCTTCTTGTGGGAGGTGTCCTTGAGTTGGTCGGATGAACCGACTTGCATTTGAATCGTTTCGCATCTCGGATGGCGCCCGTCAAGGCAATCGTTTGTTACGTTCATCAACCTTGCCAACGATGTATTCTTTCAGCGTCGGCTGCTCCGACCGGCTGCGGCCTTTGTTTCTGCTTCCTCCAATCCGCGTGGGTTGGGGATGTCGCCGGAATGGACGTTCGAATATGGCCGACGTCCGATTGACAATTGCAGACATGGTACACTGATCCGCGACGTGGGGGGAACAACGTGGCGGCTGAGACGTCGCGTAGGTCTGTGTAGGCTTGCTGGCACCCCGAATCAACCTCAGGAGACGTTGTCGTGAAGTTGGACTTTCAAGTTGTGCGGGTGATCGGATTTTCGCTCTGCATTGCGTCGACGATTTGCAGTGCGAGGACGTGGGCGGCCGAAGGGCCGGTGGCCATTGATCCACTCGTCAGAGTTATCGATCTCGATCTGGGCGAGTCCGCCAAGGTGACGTTGTGCGACGGGGCTCAGGTGACGGTCAAACTGGTCGGCCTGAACGAGATCCGCGATCACGTGGCCGATGCCGTGCGCCAAGCGGAGGTCGCTGTCGAAGTGAACGGGAAGACCGCCCAGCTCGTCTCTGCGACATACCATCGGCCGCAAACCGTTGGAACCGTCCAAATCGACTGTTCGGTGACCCGGGGATACAACGCGAACGGCACGCCCAGCTTTTGGGGACTCGATAAGGACGCGCGACTGAGGCTTTGGCCGGCAGGTTCACCGCTGGTCAGGCCCGGCACGTTCAGCTATCCAGTCAAACAGAAGTGGTTTGCCACGGATACACAAATGGCCAATGATCCGGTCTACGTGGACGGTGGCGAGCGGGCTGGGAAACGAAAAATCTACTACCACAGCGGTCTGGATATTGGCGGCAGCGAGGGGCTGGTGGAGGTGGTTGCCGCGACGGATGCGATCATCGTGTCGGTCGGCGACGTCGTTCTGGCCGGCCATCGAGATGACACGCCGGTCTCGCCTCGCTACGACGTCGTCTATCTGCTGGACGGTCGGGGCTGGTACTACCGCTACAGCCATTTGAAGGAGATCGATCAGAGCATCGTGCCAGGTCGGATCATTGCCCAGGGAACTCGCATTGGACTGTTGGGCAAGGAAGGTGGAAGCGGCGGCTGGTCACACTTGCACTTCGAGATCAAGAGCCGACAACCTTCTGGCAAGTGGGGGACCCAGGAAGGTTACGCTTTCCTATGGGAGGCGTATCAGCGCCAGTACAAGCCCCAGGTGATCGCCGTTGCACGCCCGCATCGGGTGATCTTTTCTGGCGAAACCACGACGCTCGACGGCTCCCGTTCGTGGGCGGCGTCTGGCAAGATCGTCGGCTATCAATGGCGATTCGGCGACGGTTCGACGGCCAATACCGCGCGGGTCCAACGAAAGTACGCCCGGCCGGGGCGCTACAGCGAGGTCTTGCAGGTCACCGATGATGCAGGCCACGCGACGTATGATTTTTGCGTCGTGATCGTGGTGGATCGCGCCCACCCGCAACGCCTCGTGCCGTCGATTCATCCGAATTACTATCCGACGCAGGGAATTCGACCCGGCATGGACGTGACGTTCAAAGTCCGGACGTTCAATACAACGGTCGGCAGCGAAACGTGGGATTTTGGCGACGGCAGCAAAACCGTCGAGGTTCAGTCAGACGGCAACGCGGTCAAGCTGGCTCCTGACGGGTACGCGGTCACAACCCATCGATTTGCCAAGCCGGGGGACTACATCGTTCGCGTCACGCGGTCCAACGAACACGGTGTTGCCGCGACCGGACACCTGCACGTTCACGTTGCAGCAGATTCCACGGCAACCGGCGATCCATAGCTGTGACTGCAACCTGGTGTTGTTTCGTCAGGCAACCTTTTGCGCCACGTGTCTTGGCGATGCCACCTGGTCCCAATCATCCGCCTGAAACGAGGTTGTCGCGGTCGGTGCGATTCCACCGGCTGAGCCGATGTGTAACCCGGAACCGTCGCCACCGAGCCAACCGCTGCGGTAAAAGAATCCCCGCATGCCGACGGCGATGCTGGCCATGACGAC